>CAMPIC010000502.1 GCA_946886185.1 uncultured bacterium | reverse complement strand
CACCTCGGAAGATGAGATGGCGCACGTTGGCGAGGCTCAGGAGCGGCGACACGCGCGCGCTTCCGTCGCCCGCGACCCTCACGATCGGAACGAAGTACTGCGCGCGCGCATAGGCGAGCACGGGAACTTTCGGATCGCGGCACAGATCGAGGAGATCGACGATTCCGGCTGGATCGACTCCGTCGTAACCCCGCACCTCGCGGAATCCGAAACGCCGATGCAGGTTCGGCGGCAGACAGTTCAATCCGAGGACGCGATCGCCGGCCGGAATCTGTTCCAGCATGGGGATGGCCGGAAAGTACAGCCGCCGATCGGACTGCGGGGAGTAGCCGAATCCGAAGGTCAAGAGCTCGATCCATGCCAGCCCCGCGATCGCGATCGGCGCCGCTTTCGAACCGCGGACCAGCACCACGAGCGATGCGATCGCGAGCAGACAGATCGCCGCCTGGCGCAGGGAGTCGAATCGGAACGCGCGCAGGATCGATTGCACTTCCGCCGGTGTGTCGACCAGGTGGCGTCCCGGGGCCCCGCTCGCTGGAAGCGCTTCCATGAGGCGCGGAAGCATCGAGGGGGGATCGAACGCTCTCGAGAGCGCCAGCGCCCCGAGGGCTCCCGCCGCGAGCGCAGGCACGAGAACGAGCCGCCAGGAAACGGCGCGCCGCGCGAGGGACGATTCGAGCCCGATGGCGGCAAGCGCCGCGATCGCGAACGAGGATACGAAGACGAAGCGGTTGTACGAGAAGTACCGCAGCCATGGCGTCCTCCAGAGCTCGACCAGACCGGGTAGGGCTAGGTCCCAACTGACCGCGAGCAGGAGGAGGACCGCGAGGATCATGACACGGCGACGATGGCGCACGCTTCGCCACGCGAGGGGAGCGAGCACCAGAGTGAGGAGGACGCCGGCATAGGCGGTCGCGGGGCTCTCCATGTGATTGTCGAGACCGAAGTAGATGGAGCCGCGGCGGGCGCTTCCGAGAAAGTTCGGGTCGAACATCTGGGGCAGCGCCGGCAGCCCGATCGGAGGCCGCTCTTCGGAACCGCCGATGCGGCTGATCAACCGGGATCCGGTGTGCGTGTATTCCACGAGCGGAAGCAGGTAAGGCGCGGCCAAGAGGAATCCGAGTCCCCAACCCGCGGTCAATGCGGTCACGCGGGACGCGATGTCTCTGGCCCTGAAAGAACCCGCCAACACACCCACCGCATAGACGCCGGATGCCAGAAGGACGAGCCCGGCGACATCGATCTGTCCGGAGATCAGGGTCAGGAGCGTGATTGCGGCGAGAGCGGTTCCGTAACGCGGATCGTGGACGGTCCGATCGACCGCGAGAAGCATCCAGGGGAGCAGCGCGACGTCGTAAATCAGGGCGAATCCCTGCCAGAGGACGAAGAATGCGCCGAGCGGAACGCACCACGCAATGAACGCGGATGGCCAGAACGAGAGGCGGAGCGCGATTCGAAAAAAACCGTACGCCCCTATCCCCGCGACGACCGCGGTCAGCGCCTGGATCCACGCCAGGGTGAGGGGGGAGTCGAACAGGTAGTACAGCCACAGGAACGGGGAGTATTTGGGGAAATTGGCGAACGGGGAGCCTGTATAACTGTCGGACACCCACATCGGCACACGCCCGGCGCGCAGCTCAGCCGCCACGAAGCGACGGTTCATCTCGTAGGCGAAGATCAGATCGGTGAAGGTCGGGTTCCCGGGAGAGACCTCGAAGTCATCATCGGCCGCAACCCTCCCGCTCGCCGATTCCGGGTCATTGGCGACCTGCGAAGAAAGCCACGCTCCGTCCGGCGGCAGATATGTATTCGGAAGCGCGAGAAGGTCGAGCGGGAGCAGGACCTCGAGTCCCAGCAGAGACGGGCCGTAGAGCGCGAGCTGACCGAGGAAGATGCCGAGCACGACCACGGCGAGCCGCGATCTACGCCGGACCGGCGCCCTCAAGCAATCGGTTCCCGGGGGAGGGCGGCGACGCGAATCCGGACATCGACTGCCCGGGACAGCTCGGACTGAGGGAAGGCGACCCAGGGATTGATGTCCATCTCCACGATCCTGGGATGGCGATCGACCAGCTGGGCGATCCGGAGCAGGACGTCGACGAGCCGCTCGTCATCGACCGGCGCTTCCCCTCGCACGCCCTCGAGAAGTCGATGCCCGCGCAGCCCGCGGACGACTCCTCTCGCTTCGGCTCTGGAAATCGGCGGGATCGCGAACCGGACGTCGTGGAACACTTCCACGTACTTTCCGCCCAGGCCGAACATCAGGATCGGACCCATGCGCGCATCGGAGGAGACGCCGAAGATCAGCTCATGCCCCCCCTTGATCAGCTTCTGCACGAGGAACCGATCTGCATGGAGCCCCGCCCGCTCGATACGCGCGCTCATTTCGGTGAGCGCCGCCACCAGCTCCCCCTCGGTGCGCAGATCCACCTCGACGCCTCCGACATAGCTCTTGTGCACGAGGTCGGTACCCACTGCCTTGAGCACGACCGGGTACCCGATCCGGGAGGCGGCATCGATCGCCTGCTCTTTCGTCTGCGCCACGCTCCAGGGCGCGGTAGGAATTCCGTACGCCTCGAGCACTCCGAAGGCTGCCTCGGGAGGGAGATAGCCGTCGTTCACACCGTCCAACAAGGACTCCACCCGCGCATCGTCGCCGTCGAACCTGTCGCTCTCGTGCGCCCCATCGCGCGCCCGCCACGCGGCATGGCTCGCCAGCTTGGAGAGAGCGAGCGCCGCGGACTCCGGAAATTCGTAGATCGGGACGAGGTCCGGGCGGTTTCGAATGTGCGCGTACGCTTCCTCCGTCGCCATCATCACGACCACGACCGGCTTGTCCGGAACGTGTCCGGCTGCCTGCGTGATGGCGGTCAGGATCTCCATCGGAGTCGAGGTGAGCGGCATCACGTGGATCGCCAGCACCATGTCCACGCCCGGATCGAGCAGGACCGCGCGCACCGTCGCTTCATACTCCGGCGGGCCGGCGGCCGCAATCATGTCGACCGGGTTGTTCAGGCTGGCGGTCTCGGGGAGGACACGGCGCAGAGCGGTCGCGGTCTGATCGGAAAGTTCCGCGATCTCGAGGCCGAGCGAAACGCAGGCGTCGGTCGCCATGATGGCCGGACCTCCCGCGTTGGTCACGATCGCGATGCGCGGTCCCTGGGGGAGGGGACACTTGTCGAGCGCCTGCGCGATCGCGAACATCTCCTCGATCGTGTTGGCGCGAATCACGCCGCACTGTTCGAGAAATGCCGAGACGGTGACGTCGGCGCCGGCCAGGGCGCCGGTGTGGCTGGATGCTGCGCGCTCTCCC
>CAMPIC010000501.1 GCA_946886185.1 uncultured bacterium | reverse complement strand
GCGGGTGGGTCCATTCTCACCGGCAAAGGTGGGTCATTCCTCGGCAGCGCCGAAGATGATGCCGTGCTGCGCCCGTCGATGATTCGCGCCTATCCGGGCACTAAACTGGGAGCGGGGATTGACGAGCACGGGGTACGGCTGGGGGACGGCGAATGGGCTCGGGTTGCGGTCGTGGCCTGCAACCCCGTAGTCTCGGTTCCCGAGTTCGTGCGTTGGATCCGAAGCCGGGCAGTGCACGGCCACTCCAAATCGATCCTGTGGACGAGCGTGACCAAGGAAAGCTGGAACCATCCGGTCGAGTTGGCCGCGACGAATCAGAAATTACGTGAGGAGGGGAAGGAACCCTACACGCCTCGGTGGATCGAGATGATTCAGAACGCAGACATCGACGTTGCACCCTCGCTGCGGAATTCTACTTCGTATGAATCGATGCCCTAAGGCTCGGTTGCCCTGGCGCGCGCCGATGGCTTGAAAGGCCCAACGCTTGCTCGTCAGGCCGCGGGCTGCCAGAACTGATAGCGTGTTGCGTCTTCGGTGTGGTACTTCATGCGCACGCGTGCGATGCGGCCTCGCCACGCGGCTTGGGATCAGGATTCTGCGGCGCTATGCCCGCCCCGATCCCTTCTTTGTCCCCCGACATTGCATGACTGGAGCAGAGTCTTGGATCTGTTCCGAGTTCTCGAACGCAAGGCGCAAAAGTCGGGGTGCGAACTGGGGGCATTACCGAAGCAGCCGCCTCCAATTCTAAGACCGCCGGCCGGGGCCGTGCTCGGTTTGTTGGCCGTCGGGTTTGGTAACGCTTCGGGTGCTGACGTGCTATTTATCCTTCGTCCCGTGGTTGTGGCGGTCGAGCCAGCGGTAACGGATCGCTTCGGCCACGTGCTCGCGCTCGATGGGGCCTCCGCCGGCCAGATCGGCGATGGTGCGGGCCACACGGAGCGACCGATGCACGCCGCGCGCGGAAAGCGAGAGCGACTCGACGGCGCGCTCCAGGAACGCCCGCGTGCCAGGACGAAGCTCGCAGTATCGATCGATCTGCTCCACGCTCATCTGACTGTTGCAGAACACAGTCGGACCGACGCTACTGATGTGGAAGGAACCGCTCGAGCCAGGACCCACGCCATCGTCGTTTCGGATTGAACCGACGCTTCCACTCGCGATTCCAGCGTGCCCAGGCGTCACCGCGAACCGTTCGCGCTGGATCGCGCGGGCCGCTTCCACCCGCGCGCGCACGACTGCGCTCGACTCTGCCCGCGCCGCTGTCGAATTCACGACGTCGAACGACGATAGCGCCGGAACTTCGACATGGAGGTCCATCCGGTCGAGCAACGGCCCGTTGATCCGTCCCTGGTACGCCCGCACTTGATGTGGTGTACAACGGCACGGCTTTACAGGGTGCCCGAGAAAACCGCACGGACAGGGATTCATCGCCGCCGCCAATGCGAAGCGGCACGGAAAGCGCACCGTCCTGCCCGCGCGCACCAGGCGAACGCACCCTTCCTCCAGCGGCTGACGTAGCAGATTGAGCACGTTGGTCTTGAACTCCGGCAGCTCATCGAGGAACAAGACCCCGCCGTGCGCGAGGCTGACCTCCCCCGGATGTGGAATCGCGCCTCCTCCGATCAATCCAGCGGCGCTGACCGTGTGGTGCGGAGCGCGAAAGGGCCGACGGCGGATCCGATCGACTCCCTCGCGGAGTTGGCCGGCCACGCTGTACAGAAGCGTCGTCTCCAGCGCCTCCTGCTCTTCCATCTCCGGGAGGATCGCGGGAAATGCCCGCGCCAACAGAGTCTTCCCCGTCCCTGGCGGCCCGACGAGCAAGAGGTTGTGGCCGCCCGCCGCAGCCACTTCGAGCGCTCGCCGGGCCGCCGCCTGGCCGGAAATCTGCGCAAGGTCGATGTCGAGAGGGTTTGCGGGCACGCCGGGAGCGGGATTCGACTCGAGCTCGGAGGCAATTCCTACGGACGAATCCGCTCCCGGCTGATGCTTCGACTCCGGCGCGACAACACTCGTCGCGCCAGGCTCCTCGCCGCTCAGGAGTGCGCCGGCCTGAGCGAGCGAAGAGCATCCGATCACGCGCGCATCGGGGATGTTTCCCACTTCCGGCAGATTGCGGTGCGGCAGAAGCAGGCAACGCGCGCCCAGTCGTGCGGCGGCCAGCGCCATCGCGAGCGCTCCGCGAACGGGCCGCACTTCTCCCGACAGCGTCAGCTCTCCGGCAGCGATGAGTCCGGTTAACGCCTCCCCAGGCACGATCCCGTGCGCGGCCAAGATGCAGAGCGCGATGGGAAGATCGAACGCGCTTCCCTCTTTGCGAACTTCGGCCGGCGCGAGGTTCACCGTGGTCTTGCGCGCGGCGATCTTGATCCCAGAGGCTCGAAACGCGGTCAGAACACGCTCCCGGCTCTCCCGCACCGCAGCATCGGGAAGGCCGACGATCGTCATCATGGGATAGCCGTCATCGAGAGCGACCTGCACCTCGACGCGCAACGCCTCGATTCCGGAAAGTGCGAACGATTCGATGCGCGCGCGGTCGGGACCCTGCGACAACGGGGGCGGGAAGAAATCCTCCACCATCGGCTCGCCCAATCGATCCTCCGAATCCATTGCTACTTCTGATGCGTCTCGGGCCTGTCGAGTTGCCTCTGCGGTGGTGATCCGCTTTCGGAACCGGCATCCGGATCGAGCCGCCGGCGCAGCCAAGCTCCAATCTGTGAAGGAGCGCCGCACCGGCGGACTCGTTTCCGTTCCGCTTGACGATCGCCGTGGGACATGGTGTCGAACTACGGTCGTCGGCAGCAGCACGCGCAAGAACAGGACCAAATCGAAGTGAAGATGCGCAACCCTCAGTGATCCCGTAGACTGCCGCCGTGTCAGAAGCCGCTTCCAATCACCAGAGCCAGCCGCGCCTTCTCGCGTGGCCAGTGGCCGGGATCGCCTTCGCTGCATGCGGCGCCCTGATCGGAGAGCTGCACAAAGGCCACTGGGGAGTCTCGGCCTGGATCTCGTCGAACTATCTCGCGAACTACGAGGACGAGTTCCTGAAGCGCGCGCTCTGGGGAGAGATCTTCACGCGCTTGCTTCCGAATCCATCGCAGCGATGGATCGATTTCGCCGGAACTCTGGTATTAGCCCTGAGCGTGATCGCGACGGCGTATTACCTCGGAGCTAGCTTCCGTCGGATCGAAGCCAACGGCACCGTCATCACTCCTAGAATAGCGCGGCGCTGGATTTGGGCGATCGCGGCGTGCCCGGCGTTCTTCCTGCAGTTTGGATATGACCTGGGGCCGCTCGACCAGATCAACCTGGTCCTGTT
>CAMPIC010000500.1 GCA_946886185.1 uncultured bacterium | reverse complement strand
CTCCACGAGAGCGGCATCCAGAGAATCGACTGAGACCAGCGCTTGCCCGAGATAGGCGCGACCCGTCGCATACTCCGGAGCCAAGCGCACCGCTTCCCGCAAAGATGGAATTGCCTCTGCGTTCCGCTTCGACTGCATGTATGCGACTCCGAGGTTGAGGTGCGCTCCCGAGGATCTCGGCGAGCGCTCGATCGCTTCCTGGAACCAGTGCACGGACGAATCCGGCTCCTGCTGACGCAGCGCCAAGAGACCGAGAGAAAAATACGCGTCCGCCTTGGAGGAGTCCAGCTCCACCGCGCGGAGCAGCGATTCCTCGGCTCCCTCGTAGTCCTTCGACTCCATCCGCAGCTGGCCGAGATAGATGTAGTCATCCGGCAGGAACACGGTGGTATCGGTCACGCTCGCGAAGAGATCCCGGGCCCGGTCGCGATCCTTGTTCTGGAACGCGGCGCGCGCCAAGGTGAGGCGCACCGGTGCGGCGGTGCTGTCCATGGCGTACGCCTTCTCGGCGGCATCCAGCGCCTGCGGAAAGCGGCGGGTCTCGAGGCACGCGTTGGCGAGACCGATGAAACCTTCGGGATCGTCCTTCACCAGGCGGGTGTAGGCGCCGAACGCTTTCGCCGCTTCCTCGTGCTCCTTCGCCAAGGTGAAGAGCTCGCCCATCGCCTTGTAGGTGGGAGCATGCAAAGAGTCGATCCCGATAGCCGCGCGGTACTCCCGCAGCGCGTCGTTGTACTGCCGCTCTCCGCGATAGAGCTTGCCCAGGTTGAAGTGGGCTTCTGCCGTCGGAACCACGCTCGGATTGGCCAGCGCGCGCTCGTATGCCTGAATCGCGAGCGTCGGCGCGCCGCGCTTGACATAGATGCTGGCCACCAGGGTGCCGTACTCCGGATCGTTCGGGTTCATGAGGAGCGCTTCGAGAGCCTCCTTCTCTGCCGCGTCGTACTGCTCCTGCGCGGTGTGGAGGAGAGCCATCCCGTGGAGATAGAGATCGCGCCGCTCGGCGAGTCCCTTCTGGCCCTTGCCGCGGTCGAAGTGCTCGGCCGCCTCCTCGAGCTGCCCCTTCTCCAGAAGGACGCGGCCCATCCCGTAGTGCGCTTCCCAGAGGTTGGACTTGCCGTCGAGGGCCTTGGTGAATTCGGACTCCGCTTCCGCCAGCTTCCCTTGCTTCAAGAGAGCCAGACCCAATCCTCCGTGCGCCTCGGAGTACGAGGTAGCGCGGGAGTTCGCCTCTCGCTGGAAGATCGCCTGGCGGTAGAAGACCGCGGCCTCCTCGTAATGGCCGTTGCGCAGAGCCACATCGCCCACTCCGTAATAGGCTTTGTCGAGGTTGTAGTCGTTGGCGATCGCTTCCTCGAAGTGCTTGCGCGCATCCTCGAGTCGATTCTCCTCGATCGCTTTGTTGCCGAGACGAACGGGATCGTCCTCATAGCGATAGTCCTTGGCCGCGGACCAAGTCGCCATCACCGGAAGAAAGAGCAGCGAGGCGAGGAGGATGAGGCGGCCGCCGAGGCGGGCGGCGCGCAGGTCCAACAGCGATCTGGGCACGGGGGTTTGAAATCGCATGAATCGAGTCTCCAGGTGAGGTGGCTATCCAGATCCACCGATCACGGTTCGGTCCAGGAGGATTTCCCTTGCAACCTCTCGCGCGGCGACGAATCGTTCCGAATCCACGAGGCGCTGGCCACGCGGGCTGAATAAAAAGTCGACGAAGCTGGCTTCCTTCTGCCCGGCTCCCTTCAAACAACCCAGATAGAGGTGATGCGAGAGAAGGTATGCGCCGGAACGCAAATCGATCCAGGTCGGCTCGTAGGCCGGTTCGTCCGCGGAGGCGGAGACCGCCACGAATCTCCACTCTTCATTCCCGGGGACGGACGGCAGCGACAGTGTGCTGACGATCCCGATGGCGGAAGGATTCTCGCTCACCGCTCGCGTCACTTCGAGATCGCCGGCGAGCCAGCCTGCCGGCGGCGCGGGCTCGATCGGCAGCCCCAGCTGCTCGGCGAGCGCCGGCCAGAGACCGAGATTCGGATGAGCCAGATGGACGAGCACGGGGCGCTCGCCCGCGGCTGCGCGTCCAGGCTGCCCGTCTGTCAGCAGATCGCGCAGCTCATCGACCGTGAGCCGTTCCATCGGGTTCGCGTTCGAGGCGATCACCGCGATGGCGCCGAGCGCGATCGGATACGTCATGATCGAATCCCCGGCTGCCGCGATGATTTCGATTTCCTCCTGCGACACCGGCCTGCCGAGGAGCGCGACTTCGGCTCGCCGGTTCAACAGATCTTCGATCGCCTGAATCGTCCCGCCTTCACGAAAGTCCACCTGAACGCTCGGGCGGACTCTCTCGTACTCTTCCGTGAGCGCTCCGATCAAATGGGGCGCTACATCCCGCCCCGCGACGATGATGGGAGGATCCGGAGTGTCCACGAAGAGCGGGAGACCCAGCTCCGGCCCCACCTTGAACAACAGCAGGCCGGCGACGACGGCGATGTAAACCAGGATGCGCCAGCCGAAGAACATCCGGAAATTCAGAGGCAACGGCCGCTGGCCCGGAACGCTCGTGGTGTTGCGCATTTTCGACAAATCAGCGACGTCCGAAGACGATCCCCAGATACGGTTGCACGCCCCGCTGATCCGCGCGAGCTCCCAATCCGAAGTGCAGTCGTTCTTTATAGAAAGGAGAGACGCGGAGGCCCGCGGAAGCATAGGCCGTTCCGTCCTGGTTCCCCTCTTCGTCGCCGATCGTGGAAAGCCCGGCTTGGAAGTCCATGGCCAGGCGCCGGTGAATGAGGGGACGGCTCAGGAGAAGCCCAGCCTTCTTCATCGAAGAAGCGTCGCCGCTCCCCAGCCCCAACCCCACCGATAGCCCGACGTCGACCGGACCTCGATCCCACATCGTGCGCTGCACTTCCACGCTGGTGAGATCTTCATCGGTGGCGACCTGCCTTCCGAACGCGACTGCAGATTTGTCGGGGAATATGCCGGCAGGCTCGTATTCGCGCGCTCGCGTCGCGGCTGCGACGGTCGCCGCGGCCTGCTGCCGGCGGGCGCGCGCTGCTTCCAACTCCGCGGTCAACGTCTGAACCTCGCCGCGAAGCTTGACGACTTCCGTCTGTCTCTGCGAGGCATCCTTGCGCAACGTTTCCGTCTTTCGCCTCGCGTCCGCCGCTTGATTGCGCATCTCCGCGACCTGATCTCCCAGGGGGAACAGAGCCTGGGAGAGTCTCTCGCTCTCGGCCATGGCGGCTTCCAGAGCTGCACGCCGTTGCACCAGAGAGTCCGCGGTCGAGGCGCTGTCGGCAAGCATCGCCTGGAG
>CAMPIC010000499.1 GCA_946886185.1 uncultured bacterium | reverse complement strand
AGTGCCAGATACGTTGCTAGCGGTGGCCTGTGTCACGCCGGTAGGACGAGCCATGGAGCTCGCAGTCGTGCTCGCTGTCGCACCGATCATGGGACCTGAAGCGGTAGTGGTGGTGCTTTTCATGGAAGCAGCGGCGTTCCTCGCCCTGAAGTTTGTCGCGGATTCCGCGTGCTGCGGCTGCGCGGGTCGGGTGAATGCAATCGCGACTCCGGAAGTGCTCGCGCCGGACTCGAGCCGGGCGCGCCAGATGCAGATTCCGACGTGGTCGAAGCGAAAGCGCAGCCAGTTTCCGACGCTCGCGCCGCGATCGATCCATGACTGCCCGATCTCGAAGCTCGGATGACCTCTCCAGGAAATCTCGAAGGCCTCGCGCGGTGATCGTCGATCGGAGAGCTCCCAACTGCGGCCATGCCCGATCTCGAATCGACCCAGATTCAAGGATGCGCGACCGCCCACGGTGGGAGCGACTCCGAGCAGTCGCGCGTCTCCTGTTCGGAAGATGTCCGCAGCGAAAATTTGCGCGTGCGCATGCGCGCCGAACGAGCGATCCAGCGCCGCGGAGAGCGTCGTGGTGGAGCGATTGCGAATCCCGATCTCTTCCAGGTTCGCGTCGGTCACGCTCCGCAGATGATCGATCGCGATCGAAAAATTCTCCTGGGGCTGGCAGGAGAGCTGCGCCATCCACTCGGCATAGTGCGGAGCTGCCAGACGCGCAACGCGAGCGGTCCAACGCGGACGATGCGATAATGAAACACCCAACGCATCGAGGCTCACATCCGCCGATTGGTGCGGCGTCACGTGCATCCACCCGATCGACCAGCCGCCTCGTGCATGCGGGGGCGCGCTGTCCTCGATCGGACTCTCCAGCGGCATGGCTCCCGCGCCCCCGCCGAGTCTCGTCGGTCGCAACTCGAAGGCCGCATCGGTCGGCGAAGGAAGCGTGAGGAGGAGAAGCAGAATCGTCGCGCACCAGGCAGCGTTCTTCATCGCCCCACGACCAGGGTGAGCTGGCTCCGATCGCGTCCCACGCTCCAGTCGCGCTCGGTTTCCACGAAGTACACGCCTTGTGGAACCAACCTTCCGTTGCGATCGCGCCCATCCCAGCGGCGGCGCTCTTCTCCGAGATGAGTCACGCGGCCCCGATCCGTCCAAACCGTCCGGCCGAGCAGATCGAGCACTCGCACTCGGAAATCGAGCGGCGCGACATCGGAAGCGATGCGGATCCAGACTCCCGCCGGCGAACGCTCGAGCGAGACCCCACGAGCCACCCCGCGCTCTCCCGGATCGCCGACCGCGCCCGCTCCCGGCTCCGGATCTCCAGGCGTGCCGCCGGCCACGTTCCCGAGCGACCATGCCGAAGTTCCGAAGAGCGACGGATCGAGCCGCGTCCACGATCGTCCTTGCGGCCCGTGTCCATAGGTCATCCAGTCGCGGATCACCGACTCCGAGTCGCGCAGGAAGAGACTGTCCGCCATCTCTCCACTGCTCACGCGATCATTGAACGAAGGCCAGCTCCCGCTCCAACTCGCCCCGCCTTCCATCGCTGCATCCGCCAGCAGCAACGTCGCTCCCGCCTCGAGCATCGTGTCGGGAAGTTGAAGTCGCGCTCCTCCCGCATCCTCCAGGCTCCATCCCGACGTATCGAGCTCGCGACTTGCCACCAGCTCGATCCATTCCGGCCCATCGAGCGGACGCGGATGCACTTCCGCCATCCAAAACGGACTCGCACCCACCGAGATGAGCAGCGAATCGCGGTTCTGATCGGGATTCTCGTCCCGCGCGAGCGCGCCGTGCACTCCGATGCGGCTCACTCCCGTCTCCGGCAGCGGCACCCAGTACCGCTCGACGCGCTCCAT
Source organism: uncultured bacterium (assembly GCA_946886185.1). The sequence goes on along the minus strand of CAMPIC010000499.1, from coordinate 1,465 downwards.
CGACGGTTCCAGCATCCCCACCGGAGCGTTCTCGAGATTGCCGCCGATCCAGAGCGCGAGATGGTCTAGCTCGATCGGTTGCTCACCCCGATTCGAGAATCGGATCGGTAGCTCCACGCGCGTGTCGAACGCCGCAGGAAGAGGAAGCCAGCGCGATCGATCGACGATCTGCACAGCGAGATCGATCTGCGCCCGATTGGCGCGTCCCGGAGACGGCGGGGAAGCCGCAAAATCGCTTCCGTTGTCATCATGGTCCTCGCCGTCCCGAATGCGCGCGAGCGTCTGCGCTCCCGTCGTGTTCGGCGCGGGACGCGTCTCGAAGTACTCCGAATGCTCGAGCTCTCCCCAACCCACTACATCCAGGACCAGCCCTTCCCGCGAGAGCCGCAGCCCATCCGGCCCGTTCTGCAGCGAAAGGACCGCCGGAGCATCCGCGAGCGTCGAATCTCCAATCACGAACCATCCCCCCGGCTCGATCCAATCGCTCGCGCCCCCTTGCCACGCCACGGTCCACTGATCCGGAAGAGACCCATTTCCCGCCTCGATCCGCACCCCTTCGAGAGGAGCCGGCCATATTCCCGAGTTGTGCAGCTCCACCCACTCCTTCCCCGCATCCGGCCCCTCCGGGTCATACGCCACCTCATTGATCACCAGCGCCGCATGCGCAGACACCCCGAGCACAGCCACGAGAACGACCGCACTCGCGAGCGCAACGATCCCTTGCACTCCACGACCACGGACCGCAAAAGATGGCTCGCGAAGCACGCGCATGGATGACCTCCGTGACACATTTCGGACATCGCGCAGTGAATCCAGCAGGACCCGGGCCACGAGACCGCGTCATGAGAACAAGGATCCGCGCGCGTGCGAGCTACCGAGCGAATGCCGATCGGGACGGCGGAGGAAGGCAGGGAAGAACGGCCGAGCGAGCGGGGCCGCGGACCGGGTGCCGTCGAGGGGACCTCCTCGCCACGCGGGAGCACGCTTCCGCAACTACGAGACTGTGTTCGCGTGAAGCGAGGCGGAGGCGCGCGCCGGCGCGTCCGTAAGCAAGTGCGCGCGCCGTTCCCCGAGACGTCTCCCGGCCGCAGGTCCCCGAGCGGCCGTCTCTGCACGGCCGAAACAGCGACCGATCGAAACGCTGGTCAGGCGAGTCCGCGGCGTCGCCGCAGGAACCACTCCGTCGAGAGGACGAGGACGAACAGCGCGAAGAGGATCCAGTGATTCCACAGATCGATCTCGCGCACGCGCATGATCTGCCGAATCGAGGAAGGAATCGCTTCGACCAGCTCCGAAATCGACGCCAGATCGCCGAACTTGCCCTGGCTCTGCGCCGCGATCTGCCTCAGCAGATCACGATCCGAGCTCGTGCGCGCGAACTCCGGGCCCATCGGCTCCACCCAGAACTTGCCTTCGGTGTGCCCCAGCTCCGAACCCGACTCCGCCGTCGCGGTGGCTTCGAATC
>CAMPIC010000498.1 GCA_946886185.1 uncultured bacterium | reverse complement strand
TCTTGGCTTTGAGCAGGTACGGGCGGGCCTTTTCTCGTTCGTTCTTCTCGTAATACAGCTTACCCAGGACATAGCTGGCGTCTCGGTGATCGGGATCCAGGGAAACCACCTTGTCGAGGGTGATGATCGCTTCGTCCGGATTGTCCGTCACCATGTACCAGACGCCGATGTTGTACAGGACTTGCGGGTTTTGAGGTTCGATGTTGCGGGCCTGGCGGAGATACTCGCCTGATTCTTCATGCATCCCCTGCCGCGCGAAGGACACGCCCATCTCGAGGAGGGCAGGAACGCTCGTCGGATCGATTCCGAGCAGAGCTTCCAGGTGGGCCCGCGCTCCTTCGGAATCTCGCAGCGCTTCCTTGATTCCGGCCATCTCGTACAGCGCCGGCACAGAATACGGGTTCACCGCCAGGATGGCCTCGGCGTGACTGGCCGCCGCGTCCAGGTTCCCCATGCTGCGTTCGATCCTGGCCATGTAGTAGTGAGCATCTTCCTGGTTCGGATCGAATTCGATGCACCGCTTGAAGCAGTCGATGGACTTTTCGACTTGGCCGGTGATCGCGAGGTACGCCTTCCCGAGATTGAGAAGCGCCATCGGATTTCTGGGATCGCTCTGCAAGACACCCTCTAGCTTGCGCACTCCGGCCAACTCCTGTCCGGTCCGCAAGTCCTCCGTGGCGGAGGAGATCTGCTCGAACAGCCATCGATTCTCGTACGGATCCGGTTTCCCCTCGACGTCCGCGAGATTCTCCGAGATCCGATCGGTTCCCCCGCTTCCGATGTACCCGAGGGAGGCCAGCTTCTGCAAGGTCTCCGCGTCGGGCGCATTCACGGCCTGGATCGCCTCTTCGGCCGCCCAAAGATCGATCCGCCCCTGGAGCTCGCGCGTCCAGGTCTCGACATCCTCCGGCTTCTGGGACGCGAGATCGTAGATTTCCCCCGGATCTTCGCCGACGTGGTAGAGCCGCGGAATCGGTCCGTGGATCAACTTCCACTCCGCGGTGCGTATCCCGCGAAGCGCGCCCCATCCGCAGTCCAGCTCCGGAACCATGGTCTCCATGTAGATCGGCCGATCGTTGGGAGGCGGATCGGGCGCGCCCTTCACCAATTCGGCGAAGCTGCGACCCTGGACATCCGATGGAGTCTCGAACCCGAGGAGATCCATGACGGTCGGCAGGATATCGACGGTCGAGGTGAGGCGATGGAAGCGCTGTCCCTCCGGAGAGTCCGGCATCCGCACGATCAGCGGAACGTGAATGGTGGAGTCAAAGATGAGCAGCGAATGGGTGGGCTCTCCGTGGTCGAGGAGACCCTCGCCGTGGTCCGCTGTCACCACGATCAACGTTCGATCGTAGACGCCCTGCTTTTTCAGCTCCTCGAAGACATGCCCGATCTGCTCATCCGCGTACGCGAGCTCCCCGCAGTACGGCTCGGTGAAACGGCTGTGATGCGGCTCCGGCGGATTGACCGGTTGATGCGGATCGAAATAGTGCAGCCACAGGAAGAAAGGCTTCGAACGGGGTTTCCGCAACCACTCGCGCGCCGTTGCGGTGACGAGGTTCGCCTTCCGCTCGGCGAATCCGAACGCGTCCTTCGCTCGGTCCTCCAGCTCGTCCTTGGACCACATTTCGTCCAGGTCGTCGTCGTAGAGCGAGAACCCCTGATCCAGATTGAATTGGGAATCGAGCACGAAAGACCCCACCACCGCGCCCGTGTCATACCCCTTCTCGGCAAACACCTCCGCCATCGTAGTCACTTCCTCCCGCACCACGTAGGTCGAGTTGTCCCGTGTTCCGTGGAACATCGGATAGGTGCCGGTCATGATCGAAGTATGGGAGGGGAGGGTGATCGGAGCCGTGCTGAAGGCTGCCTCGAATAGCGACCCTTCCGACGCGAGCTGATCGAGATGGGGAGTCGTCGGCTCCGGGTAGCCGTACACGCTGAATCGATCCGCCCGGGTGGTGTCGAGCGTGATCAGGACGACGTTCAGATCGTTACCCCGGTTCCCGCCGCAGCCGTTCATGAAGACCAGGACGAGCGAGACCAGGCAGAGGCAGGCAAACTTCATCGAGGGACGCTCCAGATCAAACGGGGGGCATGTTGTCGAAGTAGACCTTCAAGTCCGCGTCCTCGAGCATTTCGTCGCGCAGCTCGTTCTCGAGCCGGGTGAAATAACGACGGACATATTGAGTGCGCACGCGATCCTCCATCGTCTCGAAGGTGGCCTGTTCGGGGGGGTATCGCTTGGCGAGGCGGACGACCATCACGCCCACCTGTTGGAAGCGGAGCTCGTCCGTGATGTAGCACTCGGCCACCACCGGATCGGAGATCTCTCCCTCTTCCAGCCTGTTGAGCATCCCGCTGAACGCCGGGCGCGGTTGGAGCAGGCGGCCGACTCCATAGCTCGTCAAGTGCTCCATTCTGCCACCGTTGGCGGCGGAAAAATGGCGGGAGATGGATCGCGCCGTCTCCGCGAAGTCCCTTCCGTCGCGAAGCTCCTTGACCAGGGCCTCCGCCCGCTTCTGCGTATCCCAGAGCGTGGCCTCGTGCGGTTCCTGCTTCAGCAGGATGACGTCGACGTCCATGGTCTTCAGCGTCTGATAACGATCCCGATTCTGCTCATAGAACTCGCGGAGCTCGGCCTCGGGGATCTCGTCCGCCCGGGAGCGAAGAAGCGCGCCGCGGACCTCTTCGAATCGAGCCTCGCGCGCCGCCATGTCGATCTGGAGCTTGACGTCGGGGCGGGCCGCGAGCTGGAGCCTGTCCCCCTCCAGCTCCAGGAGGGAGTTGAGCGCGACCTTGTCGAGGAAGTCCATGACCATCGGGTGGTAGCCGGTGTAGAGCTGCACGACGAGATGCTCGGGGAGCGCCTCGCTCAACTCCGCGAGAGTGTACTCCGTCTCCCCGATCGTGATCAGCGACGCCTCTTGCGGGGTGTGCGGGTCGTCGAGCCGCTCGTAGTGCTTCTCCAGGCCGTAGCGCGGCCCAACTTCCGCAACGAACTCGGCCTGCAGCGTCTTCAGCTTTTCGAGGCGTGCCCGGCGCACCGCGAACTCGATGACGTCGTCGAATTGCCGATCGAGAGGCTCGATCACGTGGTTCAGGATCGCGATCTGAAACCCGGTGGGGGTGTCGATGATGTCGCTCACTTCTCCGAGCTCGAGCTTGCTGACTGCCGCCAGGAACTCCGGATGGGCATCAGCTTCGACGCTGAGGGTGTACGATCCGCCGGAGGAGGCGGTGGAGGACTCGGAATACTTGCGCGCCATCTGCGCGAAATCGGCGCCGGCGAGAATCTCCTTGCGGATTCCTTCCAGCCGCTCCCG
>CAMPIC010000497.1 GCA_946886185.1 uncultured bacterium | reverse complement strand
GCCGGTTCACTCCCGACTGCGCGCACCAGATCCCGGAGGCAATCGCCGAGCTCGCCATCCCACCAGTAGCGCACTCCCCGCATCCGCTCCAGCCGAGCGTGGAGCGCCAGCGCCCGCAGCGCTTCCGACGCGGAGATCGGGGTGTCGAAATTCCCTTCGGTCACCGTCCCACCTGCTTGGTCCGAGCCTTGGCCAGGGCTCCCGGCTTCTTCCCGTTCTCGCTTTTCCGAGCCGACGCTACCGAGTGCGGAGCTCGCGCGCGCAGCTCCCGCAGGATCTCTTCGGCTCGATCGAGGATCTTCGCGGCCACCGCTTCCTTGCTCATGCGAGGCAGCCGCGCTTCTCGCGACGCTTCGATCAACGTCACCTCGTTCTGGTCGCCCCCGAATTCCGATCCCGGTCGAGTCGGATCGTTGAGCACGATCAAGTCGAGCCCCTTCTTCACGAGCTTTTCGACGGCCGCGGCGCGGCGCATCGCCTCGGTCCCCCCGACTTGCAACGCAAATCCGACAGTGACCGCGCCCTCACGCCCACCACGAATCGAAGCGAGGACGTCGGTCGTCCGGGTCAACGGCAACGACCACGCTGCCTTGCCGCTCTCGATCTTGCCGGATTGGATCTTGCTCGGGCGGTAGTCAGCGACGGCTGCAGCCATGACCAGCAAATCGTGTGCCCGATGGCGGCGCGCCACTTCCTCCGCCATCTCTTTCGCGGTGGAAACGCGCACCAGCTCGACCCCGAATGGAATCGGCGCCGTCGTGCGCGCTGCGATCAAGGTGACTCGATAGCCTCGATTGCGGGCAGCCTCCGCGATTGCGAACCCCATCCGACCGCTGGAGCGATTCCCCAACGAGCGCACTGGATCGAGAGGCTCTGCGGTTCCGCCCGCGGTCACGAGGAGAGTGGGAGCGTTCGGCCTGCGTGCGACGATCTCGCGCACCACCATGCCGGCGATCTGCTCCGGCTCGGCCATCCGACCCGCGCCGTACTCGCCGCACGCGAGCTCTCCTTCGCCCGGATCGAGAAACCGGTATCCCCGTTCCTGAAGCAGGCGCACGTTGGCGCGCACCGCCGCGTTCTCCCACATGAGCGTGTTCATCGCGGGCGCGAAGAGCACCGGCACGGAGGAAGCGAGGATGGTGGTCGTGAGCGCATCGTCGGCGATCCCGTGCGCGATCTTCCCGAGGAGATTTGCCGTTGCAGGCGCGACCACGATCAAATCGGAAGTGCGTGTGACGCGGATGTGCTCGATGTTGGAGTTGGCTCCTCCGCCCTCCCCGAAGTCCGCGTCGTCGGCATTCGGCGAAGCGCCAGAATCAACCCCCTCCGGCGCGTTCGAAGAGCCTGCTCCCCCGCTACCCGCATCAATCCCATACGCCGGGACCATCCCCTCCGGGGCCCCGAACATGCTCACGGTCACGGGATGCCCGCTGAGCGTAGCGAGCGTCAATGGAGTGAGGAACTCGGTCGCGGAACGGGTCATCATCACGTGCACGTCGATGCCCGCCTTGGAGAGGAGCCGGACGAGCTCGGCGCTCTTGTACGCGGCGATCGATCCGGTCACTCCCAGGATCACGCGACCTCGGCTCATGACTTCTCTCCACCCATCTCGTCTCCACGATTCTCTGCGGCGGCGCCCGCTCCGGGATGCGGAAGATCCAAACGCCGCCAGACGCGCGCTCGTTCCGCGCTCACGATCGTGACCAGATCGTCCACCGCCGTCTCCAGGACGCCGTTGACCACCACGTAATCGTACTCGGGCAGAACCGCAGCCTCCCGCCGTGCGCGCTCCAAACGCCGCCGCAGCTGCTCGTCGCGATCGGTGGCTCGATTGCGCAATCGTTGCTCCAGGACTTCCCACGTGGGCGGGAGAAGGAAGATGAGCACCGCCCCGGGATATGCTCGCCGGATCTGCAATCCTCCCTGCACGTCGATGTTGAGGACCACGCTCCGACCGGCGTTGAGCTCCGATTCCAGAAAGGAACGGGGCGTGCCGTAGAGATGACCGTGCACCTCCGCCCACTCCGCCATCCCTCCCGCTTCGATTTCCACTTCGAAACGCTTCCGGTCGTGGAAGAAGTAGCTCTCCCCTTCGCTCTCTCCCGGACGCGGCTCGCGGGTGGTGGCGGAGACGGAACGGGTCGTCCAGGGCACGCGCGAGACGAGGCCACGGCACAGAACGGTCTTGCCCACTCCGGAAGGTCCGGAAACCACGATCGGAAACGACGGATCGAACAACCTCGGTAGGGATTCCATCCCTTCGCGATCCCTCCAGGTGAGAGTGGCGATGTCTCTACTCGAAATTCTGCACCTGCTCGCGCAGCTTCTCGATCTCTTCCTTGATTTCGATGACGTCTCGCGCGATCGAGACGTCCGATGCTTTCGAGCCGATGGTGTTGGCTTCGCGATTCATCTCTTGAAGAAGGAAGTTGAGCTTCCGTCCGGCCGGCTCGGGCGAAACGATCAAGCCGTGGAACTGCTCCACGTGCGAGCGCAGCCGGACGCACTCTTCCGTGCAGTCGGTGCGGTCGGCGTAGAGCACGATCTCGGTCTCCAGGCGCGCCTGATTGAAATCGGGGTCCCCTTTGAGCTCCGCGAGCCGGTCGGCAATGCGCCGCTGATAATCGTGGAGCATCCCCGGGACGCGCTCGACGATCCGTTGGAGCGCGCTCTCGATCGCTGCCAGCCGCTCGCGAACGTCCTTGGCGAGATTCTCACCCTCGCGCATCTTCATCGCGCGGACATCCAACACCGCGGCCTCGAGCACCGGTTCCAGCTGATTCCAGGCATCCTCTTCCGTGACATCCTCCGATTCCCATACGAGGACGTCGGGGAGAGACAGGAAGGTGCCGAGGTCGAGATCGCCGCTCAAAGCGAAGCGTTGGCGAAGCTCGTTCAAGATTTCGAAGTAGGAACCGGCGATCTCTTCATTCAAGCGGAGCCGGGTCACGGGCGCGTCGATCCCGTCGATGGTGACGTTGACCGTGATCTTGCCGCGCGAAATGCGGGACTGGACCGTTTCGCGCATGCGGTTCTCGAGCATCGCGATCGATCGCGGCAGACGGAACGACATCTCACTGAAGCGATGGTTCACGGTCCGGATCTCGACTTGCACGCGGCGAGCTCCGAACGGGCCCTCGCCTCTTCCGTATCCGGTCATGCTGAGGAGCATCGAACCCGTCTCCAGGTGCAAACTGATCGAGGTGTGCGTCACGCCCCGCCGAGGTGCGGAAACGGGCGGATGATCGCGTCCCTGGCTCGTTTCCGTGATTGGCGGAGACTACACCCGCGCCAACGAAAGGGTCAATCGAACGGGCCCATCTTCGCG
>CAMPIC010000496.1 GCA_946886185.1 uncultured bacterium | reverse complement strand
TTCTTCCCAGGGACGAGCTTTTGTCACTCCAGCGGTTCTCCCAGCGCCTGTTCCACCGCTGGAACGAACTCGTCTCCGCGCAGGATCGCGTCCGCGGAATCGAGGTCGGTCTCCAGGTATCGATCCTCCACGAGAGCGGCGATGCCGGCATCGCGCAGGAATGCGTATGCGGCGCGCGCGCCGCGCCCCAGTTGACGCGACCGGCCGAGCGTGCCCTCCATCAGATCGACCCCTTGCGCAGCAGCGAGGATCTCGATCGCGAGCACCCGCCGGCTGTTCTCGAGCACCTGGCGCGCCTTCCGGCTAGCCCACAGCCCCATGCTCACGTGATCTTCCTGATCGCCGGAGGTCGGAATCGAGTCGACGCAGGCCGGATGCGCGAGCGTCTTGCTTTCGGTCACGAGCGCCGCCGCGGTGTACTGCGAAATCATGAGCCCGGTGTTGATGCCCGGCTCTCCCCCGGTCAGATTCGGCGGGAGCCCATAGCTCAAGTTCGAGTTGAGCAGTCGGAAGAGCCGTCGTTCCGAGATGGATCCCAGCTCCGCGAGCGCGAGCGTCGCATAGTCAGCCGCCAGCGCGAGCGGTTGCCCGTGGAAGTTCCCGCCCGATATCGCCACGAAGCGATCTCCCTCCGGAAAGAGCAGCGGATTGTCGGTGACCGCATTGAGCTCCCGCCCGACCACCTCGGACACGTGCTCCAGCGCATCGCGGGAGGCTCCGTGCACCTGCGGAACGCAGCGGAGCGAATACGCGTCCTGAACGCGCGGGATGTGTTCGGTAGCGACGCGATACGCGCCCAACGCTTCCGGCGCGAGACCCGCCTCGCGCACGCGCGTGATCGAGTGCGCCACTTCCGACTCTACTTTTTTGCGCAGATACTCGAGGCGGAGCGATTCGCCCGGCGTTTCCCCGCCATCGAGCAGACGGCGGATGTTCCGCGCCGTCGCTTCCTGCCCCGGATGACCGCGCACCGCTTGCAGCCGGGGATCGAACGCGCCCGACTCGCCCAGCATCGCCTCCAGCGAGAGCGCCGCCGCGATGTCGGCGATCTTCTGGAGCTTGCGCGCGTCTTCCACGAGGAGCGCGAGATCCGCGAGCATGAAGCTCGTCCCGTTGGTGAGCGCCATCGCTTCTTTGGGAGCGAGAGCGATCGGCTCGAGACCCGCCTTCTTCGGGAGATCCGCCAACCGGAACATCGTTCCGCGATGCCAGACGCGCGCCTCCGGCTCGCCCGTGATGACCGCGCCGACGTGGGCCAGAGGCGCCAGGTCCCCGCTCGCTCCGAGCGATCCGATGCACGGCACCACCGGATGGATTTCTCGTTCCAGGAGCGCGAGCAACGACGCCAGTAGATCGGGACGCACTCCGGAGAATCCCGAAGCGAGGCTGTTCGCGCGGATCAAGATCGCGGCGCGCACGGTGTCTTCTGCGAACGCCTGTCCCATCCCGACGCAGTGTGCGCGAATGTAGTAGGTCTGGAACTCTTCGAGGCGCGAGGCCGGAACGAGCTTGTCCTTGAGGATGCCCACGCCGGTGTTGAATCCGTAGATCGCCCGCTGATCGGCCCCGGAGAGCCATTCCCGCTCCACGAACTCCCGCTGCTTCTCGCAACGGTCCACCGCCGTCGGGTCCAGGCGAGCGCGCGCGTACGCGCCACGAGTCGGGCGCGCCACACGCAGGACCTCGTCACGAGTCAGCGAGAAGCCGTCCAGGACCACTTCGCTCATGCACACTTCCCCCGAAATCGACTCGCCGAGGAATCGCATCACGACGAGGTGGAATCAAGCTGGTTTCTGGTCCGCGAGCACACCTTTGCCGGCGCGGCCCAGGGGCCGTTCGCGGACCAAGGAATCGAAGATACGGGCGCCCCCGCGAGGTGTCCAGCACAGGCGCTTCGTGGGCGCAGACAGGGCCGGAACGGTGCGGATTCGCGGTATGGCGATCTCCGAGCGGGAGTTACTCGACCGGGGTGTGCGCTCGGGGCGGGAATGTGCCCGTCGCGCGCAGTGAGCGGAGGTACCGAGACCAACACGGAGTTCTCGGAAAGGACAAACTCAATCAACTGAGACGGAGGGGACTCCCTCAGCGGGAGCGACTCCGGCTAACGAGACGGCTCGCGGCGGACGGTGAGGGTGCTCTTGAGCGGCAGGATCGCCGCGGTCGTCGATTCGAGCGACCAGACGCCTTGGAGACGGCCCGCGAAGTCGGCGGCGGTCGCGCCTCCTCCGTAAAGCTCGCCCACCTGGTGGACCGCCTCGGTGGCGTTGGCCGCGGCCACCACCACGATGACGCGCAAGGAGGTAGAGCTGAGCGCGAACGCCTCCTGCAGCAAGTGGCGATCGACCGCGCCTCGCAGCACCAGCAGCTCCGCGCCGACCATCTCGCACGCGCGCACCAGATCTCCGCTCTCCGGGCAGTGCTCGGTCAGCAACGTTTCGATCCGTCCCGGCAGCGTGCCCCACGCGTATGAGGGCCACGGCTCGACCACCCAACCGACCAGCGCGCGCTCCTGCATCATGCGCGCGAGCCAGCCGGTGAGCGCCCAGCGCGCCGCCTTCGGATTCGAGGAGCAGAGGATGAGCGGGCGCGGATCCTTCCTCGCCAACGCCTGCGCCAAATCCACTCCCAGACCCAGATCTTCCCAGCTCGGAGAGCTGGTGGGCGGCTGCGTGACCGCGACGATCGAACCGGTGGGACTCGCGATGCGTCCCGCCCACAGCATCGCCGAGCCCTGACGGATGCAGCGGCTCGCGGGAGATCCGCTCTCCTCGTCCGTCGGCACCAGCTCCTGGCTCCACGCTTCCACTTCCGTCGCGGCGGGAGCGTCCATCACCTGGACTCCGTCCGGCCCGGCCAGCCGCACACGCACTCCCGGTCCCAACAGAGAGCGTTCAGCAGTGACGGGGCGCAGCGCTTCGAGCACGCGCTCTTTCCAATCGCGGGTGACTCCACGCTCGTCATCGTTCTGCACCGCGTCGCGGAACGCGGCGCCCAGCTTCTCGGTCCATTCCTGGCCCTTGCGCAGCGCCTCGGTGTGGGTCGGCTCTCCGTCTTCGCCCAGCTCGCCCGCACGCATTTCATCGAGCTGGCGCGCCGCCTCCAGGAGGATATTCTCGGTCGAGACCTGGATGCGTCGGTCCGGAGGAACCGGTCCCGCTTCGAAGGAGAACGTTCCATTCGCCCATTGCACCGTTTCGAGGACGACCGGCTCGCCCGCCTTGAGCGCTTCGTCCACCGCGTTGAGCATCTGGCCTTCGTGGAACGTGAGGTACGCCGCCTTGAGGCCGTTGCGCGCGGTCAAGGTCCCTGTCTTGCGGTTGAGCATGAGG
>CAMPIC010000495.1 GCA_946886185.1 uncultured bacterium | reverse complement strand
CGCGATAACCGAGATCGATGATCGCTTTCAAGGCATCACGCTCGGGCGCGGAACAGAAGATGCGCCCTCTCCACACGATCGGGTCGTAGACGTCGCGGTCATCGAAGGTGATGTTGAAGTCGCCCGCGAGCACGAAAGACGGAACGACGCAGCTCTTGGCAAGGTGATCGCGGAGCTTCTTCAGCCATTCCAGCTTGCGGATGTACTTCTCGCTCCCGATCGTTTCTCCGTTGATGACGTAGACGCTGGCGACTTGGATCCCGAGAATGCGGCCGCTGATAAAGCGCGCTTCGTTGCCGTCGCCGGGAAAGCCGCGCACCACTTCCTCGATCGGATGCTTGGAGAGCAGAGCGACGCCGTTGTAGGTCTTCTGGCCGTGGAACGCGACCTGATATCCGAAGTCGCGTAGCTCGCGCTCGGGAAACTCATCGTCGGAACACTTCGTCTCCTGCAAACACAGGACATCGGGCTGCTGCGCCGCGAGCCAGTGTTCGAGCCGAGGGAGGCGCGCTCGAATGGAGTTCACGTTCCATGTCGCAATCCGCATCGCAGACTTCTCACTTCCATCGCTGGTGTTCGCCCCAGAGCGGTGATCCAGGCAACGGCCGCTGAGTTGGGCACGAAGAGCTGATCTTGGCTTGCGGTACCGTCGGTGCTCGGTGGCGAGGCTCCGAGAGTCTCCCTGGACGTCACTCGTTCAAGATATAGACCGATTCCTGATAGAACCGGATCCGACCCTCCAGCTGCAACTGATCGAGGTACGCTTGGAAGTGCTCTATCTTCGCCTGCTCGTCCTCCAGCTCGCTGAGGAATCCTAACTCCAAATTGAGACCGAGCGCTCGGCCGGGGATGACGTGACGGGTGATTCCGGTAGGGATGCGCAGATCCTGCGCGACCAGCTGCACCAGCTCCGACTTGGAGAAGTGCGGGAACAGCACCAGCCGATGATCGCGACCCGAAAAGACTTCGGGAATATCGCTGGGATCGGCGAGCTTGATCCTCTCGAGCTGGATGCGTCCCTCGTACCCGCGCACCACGTTCTCCAAAACGCGCAAGAGGAGCTGAAGATCATATCGGTCGTCCGGACGCTGCGGAAACAGCCCCCAGCACGACTGCGTCTCGTCCACGAGCGCGGCAAACACCTCGCGGAGCTCGAGTCGGCGGAACACTTCGGACTGCGGGACCGGCTTCAGGCTCATTCCATCGATCTTCGCGTACGCGGAGCGAAGATCGAGCGCGCCGCCTTCGAGGAGGAGGTGATGCCATCGCCGGAGCTGGATCTGATCGTCTCCATAATCGACGACCTGCACCGCGATGTGCGAAAGACCGAGATCCTTGAATGCGCTGACCCGGTTCGCTCCATCGAGGAGGAGATACTCGCCCGGTGACATCGAGGCCACGATCGGAGGATTCCGGAGCATCTTCTCGGCGGAGAGGCGAGCGAGGAGCTTCTCCGTCCGCCGGCGTTCCGGATGCTCGTGGAATCGGATGGAGGGAACCGGCACGAGACGGAGAACCGGTCCGAGATGGGTCGATGCCATGCTGGTTCCTTCTTGGTGTTCCGGGATGGTCGGTCTTTCCAAGCCACTGTGCTTGCCGGCAAGCACGCTCGTCCCTTCGAGGCCACGCCTCGCGCAAGCACGTTCACCTGACCGTGGCACACCGACTCGTCCCACGGGCAAGCCCATCACCCACAAGACAGCCGATTTTATGTCAGCGCATCAGAGCGGGACAGTGCGGACTGTCGGAAGGTCCCGCACAGAATCCCAGGGCGGAGGTTGCAGGCGCGGAGACTGAGATGAGGAGGCTCGAGTCGTGGTCGCTGGCTCGAAGTCGGGCAGACATTCTCGCGAGGGTGTCGATGTCAGCAGGAGATGACGGTCGGACGGCCTCTCCGGCGCGGGAAGTGGAAGTGTGAGTGCAGTAGGTGTCGTACCAGCGCCGGATGAGGCCGTCCGAAGAAAAGGGACTGTTCAGGACTGCGGAGACACGAGACCGCCGGGCCAAGGTGTCGTTCTAGATGTCCGTGGCGGCTCGGGCAACCGCGGTCCTGAACAGGAGACGTTGCGCATTCAATTCGGTCACTGCTTCTAACGAGTCGATCCATCGGCCAGCCGCGGCAGTCTTGCTTCGGTCCCCGCTGCGATTACCGCGGCTGGCCTTCTGGAATCGTGCTTTCCGGCTGCGTGTCCGGAGTCGTTGGCGGACGGAGTGGACCGGAGTACTCCGGCCGCCAACGGGAGGCACAAAGCAATCCGCAAACCAAAACAGCAGAAAACCACCTCAAAACTCATAGTCCATTAAATAACGGCACAGCAATGTGTTACGAGGACATCGAAGTCTGCCATCGCGGTATCGGAAGGACCGGTGACGCACGGGGAATCACGCGGGTCTGTGGGAACTACAAACACACCGGCTCGACCGTAGAGAAATTACCTGCCCAAGCTCCATTGCTGGTCAATCGTTCAGAAATTATTACGAGCCGAGATGCCGCGTGGCCCGATATCAAACTGAACGATGAGTTTCGCGAATGGATGGGGAAGCGGAGGAGGAGAAGCGGCAGCTGACTCTCTTATGATTCCGGTGGCGTGAACACGAAGGGAGTCCGGAAGGTCACCACGCCTTCTTCGATCTCGGCGAAACGCCATTCCCGAACTTGCGCGAGGATGCACTCTTGGAGGCGAGGCGACCCGAGCGTGTCTTGTCCGATGGTCACTTCAGATACCGCCCCGGACGACAAGACGGTGAGCACCAGGACCATCTTCCCGCTCAAGGAGACGTCTCGTTTGAGCTCGTTGTCATAGCAGTACTGGATGCCGGGCGCGTATCGGCGGACCGTCGCGAGCAACGATGCATTGCTTCGATACGCTCCGCCTTCAACGCCCGCGTCTCCAGAGTCCGATCCACTTCGAGACCCGCTTCCGGCTGAGCCCCTCCCACCCGGGCCGCTCCCGCCGCGACGGCCGCCGACGCCTCCGCCATTGCCCGCGATGGAGGGGTCGGCCGATGCCAGGTCCGAGTGAACGTCGGTGATCGATCCGATGTCCAGCAGCCCGGCGGTGACAGGGCCATCCCCACCGGAGCCGGGACCCGCCGCCTTGACCGCTTCGATCTGCGCGAGATCCCCCTGTGTCCTCCCGCCGCCGGGTCGCCCGCGTCGCGGAGCGGAAGATGCGGGAGCGTCCGTCGACTTGACCGCGGAGAGGACGGAGGTCACTTCCGCGAGGGTCCGCTTCACTTCCTGCTGCGTCTGCGCTAACGACGTGCTGACGTCGCGCTGCGCCTGCTCCCTTCCTGCCGTGCCGGTTTCGACCCGACGGGAGGCCTCGAGACG
>CAMPIC010000494.1 GCA_946886185.1 uncultured bacterium | reverse complement strand
CGCGCGTCCTGCGCGCGCTGGAGCAGCTCCGGAAGGACGGCTACACCATCGCGCTCGACGATTTCGTTTACACCGACGCGACGCTGCCGCTGACGGACCACGCAGACATCATCAAGCTCGATTTCCTCGGCTCGACTCCGGACGAGAGGCGGCGGATCGTGTCCCTGCTCTCCGGCAGGGCGCTCCAATTCCTGGCCGAGAAGGTCGAGACGCAGGAGCAGGTGCAAGAAGCGCTCGATCTGGGATGCCTCTATTTGCAAGGATACTTCTTCAGTCGACCGGTGATCCTGCGCGGGAAGGACATCCCCTCCTCGAAGATCAATCATCTGCGAATGCTCCAGGAGATTCAGCGGCCCGATCTCGATTTCACTGATCTGGAGCGGATCCTGCGGCAGGATCTGTCGATCGTGTATAAGCTGCTGCGCTACGTGAACTCGGCCTCGATGGGCCTGCGCCGCAAGGTGGACTCGCTTCCGGAAGCGCTGCGCATCTTGGGCGAGAACGAGATCCGCAAGCTCATCTCGCTCATCCTGCTGACCAGCATGACTTCGGACCGGCCGGAGCAGCTGCTCCAGGACAGCGTCGTGCGAGCGCGTCTCGCGGAAAGCGTGGCCGCGCCAGTCGGGCTGCAGCACCGGCGTCAGGAGATCTTCCTGCTGGGTCTGTTCTCGATGCTCGATGCCATCATCGGGCAGCCGATGGTGTCCGTACTGCGGGAGCTTCCGATTCCGAGCGACCTGAAGGATGCGCTCATCGCGCGATCGGGCCCGCTCGCCCCGATCCTGGATCTGGTCGTCGCATATGAAAGGGGCGAGTGGGAGTGCGCGCAGTCGCTCGCCCGTGGGCTGCGAATTGGGCTCGATGCGGTCGCGACCTTCCATCTGGAAGCGGTCTCTTGGGCACTCGAGGGGCTCACAGACTCCGAAGGGGATTCTTTGCAGGACGTCGCGTAGCCGGGCCGCGGCGTGCACCCACGCATGACCGGGCAGTGATCATGCAGCGGGGACGGTCAGTTGCGCAGCCAGTACCGTCCGCGCTCGCACGGCAGGCCGGCGACGCACGCGCAGCGGAAAAGCAGCCTCCTAACCAGGAGTCTCAGCGCTCGCGTCACGGGCTACTAACGCTCGCGGAGCAGCGTGGTGATCTCGCGACGAGCCGCGGAGACTGCGGGCGGCAGTCCGCCGATCACTCCCGTGAAGACCGCCAAGAGAACCCCTCCGATCATCTCTCGAGGTCCGGTGCGCAGTCCGAACGTGACCTCGCTGAAGGTGAGAAAGTTGGTGGTTCCGGTGCTGATTCCATTCAGGGGTAGCGCCAGGAGGACGCCGATCACTCCCGCGATCAATCCCAGGATTGCCGCTTCCAGGAGGAATGCTCCCAGGATAGAGCGACGCCGGAATCCCAGCGCGCGCAGAGTGCCGATCTCCCTGGCGCGCGATGCCACGTGCGAATACATCGTGTTGGCGGCGGCGAAGCACGCTCCGAAGCCCATCAGGATCGCGAGCGCGTTGCCCAGCACTACGAACTGCGACGAGGTCGCGGTGGTCTGTTCCTTGAAGTAGGTCGGCTCTGTCTTCGCCTCCAGACCGAGCCGCTGATCTCCCTCGACGCGCGCGATGAACGCTTCCGCTTCGTCGGGGGTCGCAGTGTGGACGAGCGCGGAGGAGTATGTATTCTCTCGACGAAAGGCGTTGCCGAAATCCTCGGCGGCCCCCCATACCTCCGAATCGAACGTGCCTCCTGAGTCGAACGTCCCCACGACCGTGAACTCGAGCCGGCCGAGCTTGATACGCTGTCCCATGGCGAGGTCCGGGAATCTGTCGGCCAATCGCTGTCCGACGATGATCTCGCCCAGACCGGGACGGAATCTTTGCCCCTCCACCATCCGGAATTGGGGGCGGAGGGAAAACGCCACTTCGTTCACGCCGCGCAGCGCCACGTTGCTCTCGCTTCCGTCGGCTCGGTTCAGGATCTGGAGGACGACGAGCTCGCCCGAGGCAAGAGGCTGGCCGTCAGCGCCGGGAGCGATTCCGGGCAGCGTGGCCAGGATCCGGAAACTGTCCGTCGCGAAGTAGCTCTCCGTCTCCGCGCGCGCTCCGTCGCGAAGCACGATCACGTTGCTGGGATCTCCTTTGCTCCCGAGAGAGCTCCGGAGCCCCGCGGCCAACGACAGCACGCCGACGTACACCAGCACCACGAACGCGATCGAGGCGATGGTCATGAAGGTGTTGCCCCGGCGAACGAACAGCGTGCGGATGTTGTACTTGATCGGAATCTGCATTCATCCTCCGACTACGTCAGTTTGCGGAGCCCGTCGACAATGGTCATGCGTGCCGCCTGCAGTGCGGGGAATCCGCCGCTCACCAGCCCGATGAACAGGCCGAGCAAAAGCGCCAGCGTGGCGATGGCGGGGGTGACCGCGAGCGTTCCGAAAATCGGGAAGATGTTCTGCAAGGCCGCCGCGGCCCCCTTCACCAGCGCGACCGCGATCGCGAGGCCGACGAGGGCGCCGCCCACTCCGACCGCGAGCGACTCGAACAGCAGGAGCCGCACCACGTGCCCACGCCGGAAACCGAGTGTCTTGAGGACCGCGACCTCGTTGGTGCGTTCGCGCGCCGCCATCGCCATGGTGTTGGCGGTGATGAAGAGGAGCGAGACCACGATCGCGGCGCCGATCGCTCCCAGGAACATCCGCACGTTTCCCATCATCTCCAAGAAGGAGAGGCTGAACGCTTTCTCGGTCTCCGCCCGGACCTGCGCCTCGGAGTTCTCGAACATCGACTCGGCCGCTTGCACCACCGCGGCGACGTTGTCGGGGGAATCGATGCGCAAGAAGAAAGTGCCGACCTGTCCTGGATTGCCCAATGCCTCCTCCAGATACATCCGGTGGAAGAAGATGCTCTTCTCCGCCGCCGGAGCGTTCGGCTCCGTGAAGATGCCTCTCAGCGTGAGATTGAGGTCGAGGGGATAGATCGATCCTTTGATGAAGATCTGATCGCCCAGCTTCCAGCCGTACTTGTCCGCGAGCGCCTTGCCCGCGATGAACGCCGTCCGCTCGGCCTGCCATGCGGCCACTTGATCGGGCGGAATCTGGTACTCCGGATAGACGTCGAGCAGCGTCTGGGGATCGGTGGAGAACTGCGCGAAGAAGTTCTCCGGCCGCTCGTCCTTGTAGATGCCGCCGAACCAGTTGAGGGGAGTGATCGCCTCCACGTGGCCGATCTGCTGGAGCCGCTGCCCGTATGCCTCGGGAAGCGTGAAGGTGAGAGAGATCGCGCTCCGCACCACCACGCGATTGTCGGCCGGCAGTCCCAGCCTGCTCCACGCGGCGTCGG
>CAMPIC010000493.1 GCA_946886185.1 uncultured bacterium | reverse complement strand
TCCTGGCCCGTCTCGGTGGGGAGGCCGACCATGAAGTACATCTTGATGAGGCGCCATCCGCGCGAATAGGCGATGTGGGCGGCTCGGAAGAACTCCTCGTCTCGGATCAGCTTGTTTACGGCGAGGCGGAGCCGCTCGCTGCCCACCTCGGGCGCGAAGGTGAAGCCGGTCCTTTTGGTCTCCTTCACCTTGTCCGCGATTTCCACGCCGAAGGAGTCCGCGCGCAAGGAGGGAAGCGCGATCGCGATCCGCTCATTGGCGAAACGCGCGTTCAGGACGTCGGCGAGCGGTTCCAGCTGCGTGTAGTCGGCGGTGGAGAGCGAGGTGAGGCCGATCTCGTCCCAGCCCGAGGCGGCGATCCCTTGCTCCGCGATCTCGACGATCTTCTCCACGCTCCGCTCTCGGATCGGGCGATAGAGATACCCGGCCTGGCAAAAGCGGCAGCCTTGCGTGCATCCGCGGAGGACCTCGATGGAGAGCCGGTCCTGCACGATCCCCTGGAGCGGGACGACCGGCTTCGTCGGAGTGGGCGCGTTCTCCAGATCCACCACGAACTGGCGGAGCACGCGCTTCGGGACGTCGGGATGGAGCGGGAAGGTACCGAGGAGGCGGCCGTTTTCGCCATAGCGTGCCTCGTACATTCGGGGTACGTAGACGCCGGGGACCTTGGACAGCTCACGGAGCAGCGTCTCGCGCGAGCAGCTCCAACGTCGTCGGCCGCTTCCGTCGGAATTCGCGGCCGTCTCGTCTTGCATCACCGAATCTCTTGCCCCGCCTCCGTTCGTGGCGGTCGAGCCCGGCGCGTGCGCCCGGGGCGGCGGCCCTTCCAATGTCTGCGTGAGCCACGTTGCCTCAGGTGCGTTCGCGTTGGAGAACCTCTTGTAGACCTCGGTGATCCGGTGGATCGCATCCTCGCCGTCACCGATGAGGTAGAAGTCGATGAAATCCGAGAGCGGCTCCGGATTGCTCGCGACCGGCCCTCCTGCCGCGACCAGGGGATCGTCTTCTCCTCGATCCTCGGCGCGCAGTGGAATTCCACCGAGATCCAGGCACTGCAGCACGTTCGTATAGGTAAGCTCGTACTGCAGGGAGAATCCGACGATGTCGAAATCCCGCAGCGGCCGCTTGCTCTCCAGCGCATAGAGCGGCAGTCGATGGCGGCGAAGCTGCGCCTCCATATCGAACCAGGGGGAGTAGCACCGCTCGGCCAAGGAGTCGGGTCGCGTGTTCAAGATCTCGTACAGGATCTTGAGCCCCCAATGGCTCATTCCGATTTCGTACACCTCGGGGAGGATGAGACACCACTCCACCGGTTTCTCGCCCGCCGCCTTCTGCGCCGCATGCTTCTGCACGACGTGAAACTCATTGCCCAGATAGCGCGACGGCTTGGACACCAGGGGCAGGATCGACTCCAGCTTGCGGGTGAACGCAGAATTGGATAGAGGCTTGGTCGGCATGGGTTTGCTTGGGCTCCGTCGATGGGCGAGAGCGCGGCTCGACGATGATGTCGACCCGGGCAGATGACCGGCGGAGGGTCCGCGCGGGCGCGATTGTTCGTACGTCTCTTTCGATTGTCAGGGTGGGAGGCGCAGTGGCGCAAGCGGTATGAGGCCGAGACCGGCCCTGGGGGTGCGCCAGGGATCACTCGGACCCGCTCGGGGGATACGGCAGGTTTCAGGCGGACCGGCGGTGGCGGTGCGCGGGCAGGTATCAGGCGAACTGGCGCTGGCGGTGCGGCAGGTATCAGGCGGACGGGCGCAGCGAATGTGCGGTAGGATCTTTCCACCCATGGATGACGGGCGCACGCGCCTCGAAGTTCGAAATGGAGACCGCCGCCTTCCGGTCCCGGCGCCGCGGTCCCACAACGAAAGGACGCACTCATGAGTCTGTTCGGCAAGATTTTGGAGAAGCTCGGATTCAACCGGCCGGAAGCGCAAGCTGCTCCCTCTCCGCCTCCCGCCCGCGATATCCCCGTCGGTCCGATGCCGCCGCCGGGTTACACACCGCCTCCACCTTCGACCGCGCCGAAAGCGATTTCGATGGTCGACGTCATGGGCAAGCTCGATGGGCTGTCCGCCGCCAGTCCGCAGAAGCTCAACTGGAAGGTCTCGATCGTGGACCTGATGAAGCTGCTCGGTCTGGACAGCAGCCTGGCGGCGCGCAAGGAGCTCGCGGTCGAGCTCGGCTGTCCTCCGGAAAAGATGGGGGACTCGGCGCAAATGAACATGTGGCTGCACAAGACCGTCTTGCAGAAGCTCGCCGAGAACGGTGGGAACATCCCCAAGGACCTGCTGGACTGAGGCTCATGGACTCGTACACCGCGACCATATCCTGGAATCGCGCTGGCGGTCCGTTCACGGACAATCGTTACAGTCGTCGCCACACGTGGATCTTCGACAGCGGGATCGAAGTGCGAGCCTCTGCGTCGCCGCATGTCGTGCCGGTGCCGCTTTCCTCGACGGATGCGGTCGACCCGGAGGAAGCGTTCGTGGCCTCGCTGTCGAGTTGTCACATGCTGTGGTTCCTCTCTATTGCCGCCGAGAGAGGGTTTCTGGTCGACGCCTATCGCGACGAAGCCAGCGGCATTCTTTCCCTGGATGCCGCCGGGAAGCTCGCCATGACCCTGGTGACGCTCCGGCCTCGCGTCACCTTTGCCGGTGATACGCGACCATCGCAGAAGGAGCACGAGTCGTTGCACCATGAAGCTCACGAACGATGTTTCATCGCCAATTCGGTCAAGACCGAGGTGCGTTGCGAGGCCCAATCGGTCCTCGCATAGATTGGATCCGCAATGGGAGGAGCGCGTCCATGAATCTCCACGATCCATCCCGTCACACGAGCTCGGCATCGGGTCTCGTTCGTGATCAATCCCCCCACATGCGGGCGCCAATGAGGCCGCATCTCGAGGATCCGCGCCGTCGTGCGATGCCACTGCTGTGGAGTCTGCCTCTGACCATCCTGGCCGCCCTTTCGACTCCAGCGAAAGGAGCGGAAGGGATCGACATTGCGATCGGCGACCTTGCGGGAATCACCGAGGTGGCGCGCCAGGGCGTCTACCCGGAAGGGATCGCCGCTCTCAGCATGACTTCCACGGCGTGCAACGTCGGAACGGAGCCGATCCCGTACCGGCCCGCCATGGACGAGGAGCACCCGGTGCTTGTGATGCAGCTTTACCGTGAGAGCGACGGACGTTTCCTGCAGATCGGAGTGTCCGATGCGCGGCACGAGTACTTCGCGCTCTCGGGCAGCCAGTGCGAGCCGTGCCAGAACCCGACCGGCGGCACGAGTCTGGGAGCCGGATGCTCGACGTCGAGCGGCAACAGCCTGCCTCCGGCGTCCTTCGCGGCT
>CAMPIC010000492.1 GCA_946886185.1 uncultured bacterium | reverse complement strand
ACGTGTGGGCGATCGGCGGAGGCGACTCCGGCGTGGTGCTGATGCACTGGGACGGATCGAGCTGGAGCCTCGCCGAACCTCCCCCGAACTCCGCGAGCTCACTCGCGGTGGTGGGACCGGATGACGTCTGGGCCGCTGGATGGGACGGCTACTGGCACTGGGACGGATCCTCTTGGACCGAAGTGCCCGCCTCCGTTCCCGGAGCCACCTACGAGATCCGCAGCGGCGGTATGGACATCGTGGGTGAGTGCGACATCTGGAGCGTGGGCTTCTGGACTCTGGCCGATGGGATCACGAGCTTCACGCTCGCCGAACGATTGGAGGAATCGACTGTTTCTGAGGTCGCTGATGCTACCTCGGTGGCATCTTCCTGGATGAGCTGTCCCAATCCGTTCCATCCTGGAGACACGATCGAGCTCGCTGCGGACGCGAGCGCGGCGCGCGCTGTGGTGTTGCACGACGCTCGAGGGCGAGTCGTTCGTACCATCGAGCTAGCTCCCGTTCGCGATGGAGACGTGAGGATGGTGCGATGGGACGGGCGGACCGACGCGGGTGCCGTGGCTCCCTCGGGGATGTACTTCGCCAGCGCCCATCTCGGCAGCACCGCGGTGACGAGGAAGCTGTTGTTGTTGGGTCGGTAGAGGGCGTTGGGCTCGTCCGGTGGGCTCAGGCTGGCTGATGCGTGCGTGTGAATGCGTTGAGTCCAGCGCGGGCTGGCTGATGCGGTACGTGTGAATGCGTTGAGTCCAGGGCGGGCTGGCTGATGCGGTACGCGTGAGTGCGCTGAGTCCAGGGCGGGCTCGAGCCAACTCTGCGGCTGATCGTTTTGCCTTCGTCACCGCCTTTCCGTGCGCGGAGACGTTGCATACGTAGGGTCGCGAACGATCTCGCTTTGTGCAGTTCGCCACCGCCTCTGTTTTGCCGTGCCTGGAAGGTCGGTCGTTGCATGGTGTCGTGATCGATCTCGCTCATCCGTGGTTCGCCGGACCACCGCTTGCCGTGCCCGGTAGGTACCTCGTCAAGTGCCGCCAACGATCTCATTCATGTAGGGTTCGCACTCGCGCTCGCCACCGCCTTTCCGTACCCGACTGCGAAATGACCATTCATTCAGCAAGTCTGCTCCGACCTACGACTACACGGCTGTGGACCTCGACGGGGTTTCCGATGAGGCATGCACCGTCGGCGAAGGGAGCGCGCAGACTCACCGGCGTCGTCTTGCATGATTGGGCTTCGCTTGTCGGGCACCTAGTGCGCGCGTGTCTGTTCCGGGTGCGGCGCGAGTACGTCTCGTGAGGAGGCAGGGTATTTCCGTTCGCCTGCCGAAGATGTCGTTCGGGACCCGATGATGTCGTTTCGAGGCCGACCCGATGATGTTCGTTCGGGGCCCGCTGATGTTGTTTCGAGACCCGAGGATGTCGTTCGGGACCCGATGATGCCGTTTCTGGACCCGCTGAGGTCGTTTCGGGACCCGCTGATGTTCGTTCGGGACCCGCTGAGGTCGTTTCGGGGCCCGAGGATGTCGTTTCGAGACCCGAGGAAGTCGTTCGGCTTCGGCCGTCTCGGGAATGGCCCGGCGAATCCTCGTCCCCGCCGTCGTGGGTTCAGGCAATATACATGTAAAAACTATAGGCTGGAACCAATGGCATAATCATCTACGCCGCAATGAATTAAGTCCTCAAATTTGAAAAGTTTCATATGCGGACATATTTTCGTTGAACATTTTGTATCGGCGCGCGTAGTATTCCCGTTGATAGATCGGACGCATGTCGTCACGGAGGGCGACATGATCTCCGCCGCATCCTCTCCGCAGCCTCGAATTGCACCGGAGTGCGTATGTCGCTTCTGACACATCCCCTTGCTTGGTGGGTGCGCGAGACGAGCCCTCCCTATGGCGCGCCGCCCGAAACCTCGCCGGCGGAGCTCGCGCTCGAACTGGTCGAAGCGTGGCATGTACTGGCGCGTGCGGAATCTTCGGTGGCTCTGGCCGAGGGCGATACGTTGCGACTCGTGGCCGATCAGCGGCTTCACGTGCGCCTCGGTTTCTCCAGCTTCCACGACTTCTGCGTGGAGGCCGCTGAGATGACCGCGAGCACGGGCAAGCGCCGCGTCGCGGTGAGCCGCCTCGCCGCCGATGTTCCGGCGTTGCGGGACGCGCTGCTGGATGGAGCGGTGTCGCAATGTCAGGCGCTGGCGCTGCGCCCGGTTGTCACAGTTGAGTCCGCGGCGTGGTGGATCGCGGTCGGGGCGCGGTCGACCGTGACGGAGCTGCGCGCCGCGGTGCGGCAAGCTGTAGCTGCTGAGAAGGCCGGCTCTGCGGAGTCTTCGATCGATGATGCATCGTCCACGGTTACTGCGGACGCGGAGGCATCTGACTCCGCGGCACCAGGCTCCGCGGGCGCGGAGGCAACGGATTCCGCGACCCCAGAGTCCGGGGAATCAGGGTCCGCGACATCAGACGCCGGGAATCAGGCTCCGGGGGCACGCTTCGGGAAATCAGGTTCCGCGGCATCAGGTTCCGCGAGTGACCCTTTCGAGGAAGAGCCGGACGGAAGGCGCGTCTCCATCGCGGCTCCAATCGCCGCGCGCCTCGCATTCGAAGAAGGGTTGGAGCAGGCGCGCAAGACGCTTGGCTATGACGCACCACGGCATGCATGCATCGCGGCGATGCTCGCCGAGGTCGCCGGCGACGGTCTGACGAGCGACCCGCATCACGGGAACGAATCAGAGCTCGGTATCAATGCTGGCGGCGGCCGAGCTGGGCTCGACGGGAAGCCAGGCCGTCGAAGCGACCGCGACAACGAGTCAAGCGGTGAAGACCCGGCCGAGATTGATAGCGAGCCAGCTGATCCATTGCAGCGGCGCTTTCAGAGATTGTGCCGCAGTCAACACCAGGCTCGCCCGTTCGCGACTTCGCATGATTCGGCGTTTTCTGCTCGAGTCGGAGACCGATCCACTCGAGTTGGAGACCGATCCACTCGAGTCGGAGA
Organism: uncultured bacterium; assembly: GCA_946886185.1. The sequence continues at coordinate 371 of CAMPIC010000492.1, read as the reverse complement.
CCGATCCACTCGAGTCGAAGACCGCTCCATTCGAGCCGAAGACCGATCCACTCGAGCCCGAGACCGATCCACGGATGAACCGACCATCGGCACTCGATCCGCTGCCTCTGCGAATGACGACGCTGCGAGTGCTAGATCCGACTTCCAGTCAACATCACGATCTGCGGCTGAGTCCGCTGATACTAGAATGGGCACTGTTTCTGTTGGAGCCTGCGCCCCTGCGCTTTTCGCGACGAAAGCCGTTCCCGCACACCTGCGCGATTCGATGAACCGGGCACGCCGGACCCTCGACCAGGTATACGAACAGCTCGACTCGTTCCGCGAGCTGCTCGAATCAGCGCCCACGGAAGCGGATGTTGACGATCCTGCGT
>CAMPIC010000491.1 GCA_946886185.1 uncultured bacterium | reverse complement strand
CGCGGGATTCCCGCCATCCCTATGCTCGTCAGGATCACTGCAGCGGTCGTGGTCAGGCCGAACCCGGGACGCCCATGGAAGGCGATCAGCCATCCCAGCATCATTCCCAAAAGAGCTGCGGCGATCACGAAAAACAGGATCATTCCTGGACCTCGGTTCGAGTATGCGCTGTGTCCCCGTGACCGGGTGCACCACTACTGGGTCTACCTGCCCCCTATGGATCGGCCGTCATCCGTCTTTGCTTTGCAGCGCTGCTACGTCCGGGCTGCCTCGAGCTGCCCGGCCGGCTCGAATGCCCCGCCAGTTCTCTACGAGGATGGCCCACCTTTCGTGGTCTCTCCACTTCCCGCCGATCTTCAAATAGCGCGGCGAGAATCCCTCGTATTGGAATCCGCACCGTTTGACCAGGCGAATCGATCGCTCATTCTGCGGCTGGATGTTCGCTTCCAGGCGGTGGAGCTTGAGCTTTCGGAAACAGTGGCGGAGCACCAGGTTCAACCCCTCGGTCATGTAGCCCTGCCCGGAGTGCTCGTAGCTCCCGTAGTACCCGAGATATGCGCTCAGGAACGCGCCGTGTACGATCTCGGAGACGTTGATCACCCCGGCGATGGCATCATCTTCCTTGCGGCAAACCATGCATCCGACCATCCGCGGGTCGGCGGAGATCCGCGCGTAGTGAGCCGCGAACTGCTGCGCGGTGGTCATCGGTTGAATCCAGGGGAGTAGGTAGCGGCGGCTTCTCGCATGGAGCGCGAGCATCTCGCGTTCGTCCTCGCGCCGCAGGGTCCGCAGGTAGACCCTGGCGCCGATCTCGAGAGCATCTGGAATCATCCGTTCCTTCCTTCGTCCGAACAGCGGGGTCGATCATAGCGGCGTGCTCGTCATCGTAAGCGCGTGCGGCCTCCGCCTGCATGAGAATGGAACACCCGCGATTCCCGGCATCGGCTGGCTGGCCATGGCGCTCGATACCTAGGGCAATGCGTTCGGAATCATCGAGGCCGACCCGTCCGCACAGTAATCCTTTCAGTGCGGCCCGGAGTGGCCGACCTCTTGCTGTTGATTGACCGACCGTCGTGGGTCCGCCGAGGTTAGGATCGAGTCTGATCGCGCCGATACCGGGAGCGGATCCACCGGAGCAAAGCGAAAATTTGGAGCCGCCGGAAGGCCAGTTGACCCCTGCCGGCTCGTGTGGTTGACTCCAGTTTGACTATATGGTGCCTGTGGGCCCGAAGGCCGGGTCCATCCTCGGTGCGTGGCCGAGGATGCGGGAGCCAGTCCCGCGGTTCCGTTTCCAGCCCGTTCTCGAACCATTTCGCTCGCGCCGTGAGCGAAGCAGGAGGGGTACGGCAATCGAGCTCCATGGATTGGAGTCGATGCGACAAGGACCGTCCACTTCAGCGACGAGGATTTTAGCTGACAGCGGTTCCGCATGAGCGCAGGCACCTATCGCCGGGTTTCGATGACCAGTCGAAGAATTGCGATGCCCTCACGAGCGAGGTTCGAACGATTTTGATGCGCACCCTGCCGCGGCGCGCGGATCAACACCCCGCAATCTTTCAAAAGGAAGCATGTCCACGATGCATAGCTCAGACCTCGAGGGAATGAACCGGAAGGACCTCCTGGAGCTCGCCAAGGAACGCGGCGTAGCGGGGCGCTCCAAGATGGACAAGGGAGCGCTCCTGGCGGCGCTCTCGGACACCGGCCCCAAACGCAACGCTGCCGCGAGCGTCAACGGCGCTTCTCCAAAACCCAAGCGCGCCGGCTCTCCCGATCACAGCGATCCCGTGGATCGGTCGAGTTCGTCCTCGAACGGCCATCCGTCACCCGAGCAGCCGGTTCCTCCCGCGCCGGAAGATCCCTCGCGGGCACCCTCTTCTGGACCGCAGGCGGACCGGGAATCGGGCAGATTCGACAATCGTCACGATCGAACTGCAAATCGGGCGCAGGATGGGCGGCCCCGGCGCGGTCCGCACCCGGGCGAGAAGGGTCAGCGACCAGAGCGCGACGATGACGACCGATGGAATCGCGCGGGGGGGCGAGATCCCAACTATGGGCGATTCCTCGAACCCGGCGCTTCTCCCCTGCACCAGTCAGGGCGCAATCGCCCCGGACGCGGTCCCCATCCGCAGAATCGTCCCGACCGCGATGCGCGCGCGGATCGAGCGCGGGATCAGCTCCGCCGAACCGGAGAGGCGCGGCGAGGAGTCGGCTATGTGCCGCAGTTCAATCGTCCGAGCGGACCGGGAACGAATCCGCGGGACCCTCGCCCAGGCGATCGCTCCCGCCGAGGGCGTCCGCATGACGAACGCCGAAACGATGACCGCTCCCGTCCGCAGCAGAATCGAGCGCGCGATGGGTTCGATGGGCGAAGTTCCCAGCGGCACGACACGGGCGCGTCCCGGCCGCAACCGGCTTCCCAGCACGGCGAGGGACGGGGGCGTGATCGGCGTCACCCGCGGGGCGGGCGCAACGAGCGCAAAGGACCCGATCGCCGCTTCGACGCGCGCGCGAATGCGCCGGCGCTTCCTCCGAATGCGCATCCGGATCGCAGAGCCGGGCAAGAGCGGCCCCGTGAGGAGGCGCTTCTCGATCGTTCGGCGGCGCAGGTCCAACGCCCGCCCGAGCCGGTGCGACCTCCCGATCGCCCCGCGAACCGCCGCCGGACAGAACCGTTCGCGACTCTTGGCAAGATCGGACCCCTCACTCCGGAGGAGCTGAAGAAAGAACTCGAGCGAGAGCTGGCTGCGCGCGACGCGGCCCAAAGCGGCGCTCGGTCGAACGCAGCGCGAAGCGACGCTTTCCAGGCGGGCACGCGCGGATCGGAGCCGGACTCGACGGCCGCGCCGAAGGAGTCCGAGTCTCCTTCGGGTCATCCGCTGGAGCTGCCGGAGCCGACTGCTCCCGACCATTGCCGGGTGCTGGCTCGGGATCCCTATTGGATCCACGCGTATTGGAAGATCTCCTCGTCCAGTCTCGGCCGAGCGAAGCGCGAGCTCGGCGACCAGACGATGCGCCGCATCCTGCGCGTGCATAGCCTTCCCATGGAGCTCCGTCGGCTCGCGACCGCGCAGCCTCCCGGTTTCTTCGACATCGAGGTGGGAGACGAGACGGACAACTGGTACATCCACGTCGGAATTCCGGAGCGAACCTATCGTGTCGACGTGGGATTGATCGCCGACAACGGCCTGTTCTATCCGCTCGCGGTGAGCAATCGCGTCACCACCCCTCCCGACAAGATGAGCGACCAGATCGATCCGCAGTGGAAATCGACCGATCAGGAAGCGAAGGAGTTGTACGAGCTCTCGGGCGGATCCCCGGTCGCGCAGATTTCTCATGAACCCCCGGCGCGCGAACACCC
>CAMPIC010000490.1 GCA_946886185.1 uncultured bacterium | reverse complement strand
GATGTGGAGACACGTCGCGTTCGGGGCGGCGGTAGTGGTGTTGCTGATGTTGGCCGTGGGCACGGGGCGCGCGCAGTCGATCGTATTGCAGGCGCCCGCCACGGTGACCGCGGGAGCGCCGTTTTCTGTTACCTGGTCGGGCTCGGGGGATCCGAAGGATTTTCTTACGGTCGTTCCAGTCGGATCGAGGGACGGGGATTACGGCGCGTACGGATATGCCCGCGCCGCCACCGTGGAGCTGGTCGCTCCGGAGGAACCTGGAGAGTATGAGGTTCGCTACTTAGGCGCGAGCTCCCCCTATCCGACCCTGGCCCGCGCGCCGATCACAGTGCTCGCCGCGAGCGCCACCATCGAAGTTCTGAGCTCGGTGGAGAGCGGCGCGGAATTCTCTGTGAAATGGACGGGGCCGAATCACGCGACCGACTTCATCACCATCGTTCCCGCGGGGAGCCCCGAGCGCCACTACACGGAATATGTGTACACGAAGAAAGGAAGTCCGCTCAACTTGCGGGCTCCCGACACCGGCGGTTCCTACGAGGTCCGCTATCTGACGGGCGGGGAGTATCGAACGCTGGCCTCCGCGCCGATCGAAGTGGGAGCGAGCTCCGCGTCGCTTCAAATTTCGGGGGCGGTGAGCGCGGGTCAGGAATTCGAGGTCGCCTGGATAGGTCCGGACAATCCACAAGATTGGATCGGAATCTTCACCACGGGCGCGGCAGCGAACGGCTACTCGATGTATCGCTACACCTCGAAAGGCTCGCCGCTGACGCTCCGCGCTCCCGACGATCCCGGTGCGTACGAAGTGCGATACATGACGGGACAGTCCAACTCCGTGCTTGCGATGGCGCCGCTGCAAGTGGACCCCGTGTCCGCGTCGCTCGATGCGCCGGCGCAGGTGAAGGCTGGTGAAGTCATTTCCATCACCTGGACGGGGCCGGGACACCGCGGCGACTTCGTCTCAGTGGCAGTGCCGGGAGCGGCCGAGCGCCCGCACGTCGACTTCACGTATACCCACCGCGGAAATCCCGCCGAGATGGCCGCCCCGCTCGAACCGGGTGAGTACGAGCTGCGCTATCAGACCGGTCAATCGTCGCGCGTCCTCGCTCGTGCCCCGATCCGCATCACTCCGTCGGAGTCGGAGCCGGGAACGTTACTGGTACTGGCGGCGGCTGGTCCGGACGCGATTGCCTTCGGGCCCGACGACGCCGTCGAGCTGATCCTGGATGCGTCCGGGAGCATGCTGCAGAAGCAGGGAGAGCGCCGTCGCATCGATATCGCGAAGGATGCGTTGACCCTGCTCGCGGAGAGCACGATTCCATCCGGCACACCCTTCGCGATGCGCGTGTTCGGTCATCGAGAGAAGGATTCGTGCCGCACCGACCTGGAGATTCCCCTCCGGCCGCTCGATCCCGCGGTGGCCGCTTCTCAGGTGCGCGCGATCGAGGCGATGAACCTCGCCAAGACTCCGATTGCGCGCTCACTGGAGCTGGTTTCGGAGGATTTGGCGAGCGTCACGGGCGAGCGGATCGTGGTGCTGATCACCGACGGCGAGGAAACCTGTGGCGGTGATCCAGGCGCGGTGATCCAGGCGTTGCGGCAGTCCGGCACCGAGGTGCGCGTGAACATCGTCGGCTTCGCGATCGACGATGCCGACCTGGCGGCGTCGTTCCGATACTGGGCCGACCTCGGAGGAGGCGGCTATCACGATGCGAAGAGCGCGGACGCGTTGGCCGCGTCGCTCCGGAGCGCGCTTCGCACTCCGTTCGAGGTGGTCGACGCGCAGGGGCGTATCGTGTCGTTGGGTATCGTGGGAGGAGCCGCGATCTCTTTGCCGGCGGGCATCTATACTGTACGCGCGGGCGAATTCGAGTCGAGCGTCACCATTCGCTCGAACGAGGAGGCGCGTGTCACCGCGTCTCGATGACCGAGTAAAGAGGTGAAAAGGTCAGGCGAGTGCCCCAACGAGAGAACGCCCGATGGATCCAGGACCCCGCGTCGGGGAATAGCGCGCGAAGCCCTGACGATCGAGATCGGAGTCTCTACTAGTATCGAGTTCCGGACAGCACGGGGTCGCCTTTCCGACCCCCCGGGGGAGGTAGGATGAGGCGGTCGCCAATTTTTCTACTGCTGGCTTGGTTCATTCTCGTAACGCCTGACCGGGCTCACGCCGCCGTCGCACTGGGTGCCGAGGCGGGCATGTCGTTTTCGAAGTTCGCGTTCGACGAGCCCAGGTTCCTGCCGCTTCGCGAAGATGTCTATGGGTCCACGACCTGGCTGCGGGGCTCGCTCCGCGGGCGGATTGGACTCAACCCACACATGGCCGTGCTTACGGGCGTCTCGTACGAATCCAATGGCTTTGATGTGCGAATCGATGAGAAGACAACCGGGACCAGCCGTTTGGAGTATGCGATGGTCCCGGTTCTTTTCGAGATTCAAGCGTCCGGTGGGTCACTGCGGCCCTTCGGGCGTTTCGGGATCGAGTCTGGGTTGCTCATCGATGCTGACGAATTCGTCACTATCGATGGCAATCGTGGCGACAGCGGGGACGCGGACGAGCTGTTTTCCACTTTCGAGTGGAACCTGCTCTTTGGAGCGGGTGTCCGCCTTCGGGGACAATGGGATGTCCATGTCGGCTATCGATATGGCCTGGCCAACCTCAACGACAGCTTCAACCGTGACGCACACCATTTTCACAACCGAAGCATCGTGCTCGGTCTAACGTATTGGTGGCGCAGCGATGCCATGGGTAGCTGAGGAAGCGGTTGAACTGCGGCTCGCCACATCTTCTGTGGAGATGCATCGATGGTTCCTGAGCTGATCGCGTCGATCCTCGCCGGGATCGCTCTGGCGGCGGCCGCGGGGTTGCGCGCCTTTCTCCCGTTGCTGCTGGTGAGTCTGGGAGGTCGATTCGGCTGGGTGGACCTCAATCCCGACATGTCGTTCTTGTCCGGCGACATTGCATTGATCGCTCTCGTGATCGCGTCGATTCTCGAAATCGGCGCGGACAAGATTCCGATCGTGGATCATCTGCTCGATGCTTCCGCAATCTTCGTCAAGCCGGCCGCAGGAGCGCTCGCTGGAATAGCGATGGTCGCCGATCTTCCGCAGCCGGCGGCGATCGGGCTCGGCCTGGTGCTCGGAACGATTTCTCTGGGCACCCAAGTCGGCCGCGCGCAGCTTCGTGTCGGTTCGACCGTGACGACCGGGGGAACGGCCAACCCCATCGTTTCCGCCGTGGAGGACGGGGTTAGTGGCGGCATCTCCTTGCTCGCGATTCTCGTTCCGATCCTGGCAGGTATCGTGGCGCTGCTGTTCCTCCTGCTGCTCTTTCTGACGCTCCGGAAGCTGCGCCACCTCG
>CAMPIC010000489.1 GCA_946886185.1 uncultured bacterium | reverse complement strand
GCCCGAGCGAGCTGCTCGAGAGCGCGAACGCGCGGAGAGCGGGACCGGACGCGGGGTCGATCCTCCAGGCGTATTCCGGAGATTTCCAGACGACCGCGCTGCCGAGCCTGGAAGGGAGCGCCGTGCAGTGCGTGATCGTCACCACGCAAGAACTCGCGCCATCGTTCGCCTGGCTGGAGGATTGGAAGAATCGCACTGGCCAGCCGACCGTGATCCGTACGATCGAAGAGATCTACCAGGCCTATCCGCAAGGTGTCGATCAGGCGGAGAAGATCCGTCTCTTCCTGCGGGATGCCTATCTCTACTGGGGCACGGAATCGGCGGTGCTGGGCGGAGATCCCTCGCTCGTGCCGATCCGCATCGCGGTGAGCTACGCCTACGGGTCAACCGGCACCGAGATCACCACCGACTACTACTACGCCTGCCTCGACGGGAATTGGAACGCGAACGGCAACGCGGTCTTCGGCGAGGCGGCCGGCACCAGCCGGACCGGGGACAAGTCGGACCTCAATCCCGAGCTTCGCGTGGGCCGCATCTCCGCGCGCAGCGCCGCCGAAGTCGAGGTCTATCACACCAAGTACCGGGACTATGTGATCAACCCGGCGAACGATCCGTACTTCCAGAACGTGGTTACGCTGGGAGAGGTCCTGTTCCAGCCGAACTGGCAGTTGGGCGATTGCGAGGACTGCCAGATGTGCGCGCCTCCCTGCGTGACCTCCGACGGCGCGAGCGACTGTTTCGACTTGATCGATGAGCTGACCGCGAACCCGGTTGCGGGGGGGAACTGGAACTTCCACGAGCTCTACGAACGAGACTACTGGTGGAGGGAACGCGGTCATCCGAACGCGCAGGCCCTGAATCTGCCCAGCGTCGTGTCGGCCCTCAACGCGGGTCAGAACATCGTGTTCCACGCGGGGCACGGAGATCGCGATCGCTGGGCGATCGGTCCGGACCGTATGGAGGCTCGCAGCCTCCGCGCTTTGGTGAACGGGCCGCGGTGGGGCGGCATGGTCTACGCCGTCAACTGCAACTCCGCCGCCGTCGCCTTCGATTGCGCGGCCGAGGGATGGTGCTTCTCTCCCAGTGGAGGTGGGCTGCTCTACGTGGGATCGACCAACCTCGACTTTCCGCAGACCGCAGGCGTCTTCCGGCGGCAGACCTTCGAACGCTGGCCGGGGGACGGTTTCGCCAGTATCGGCGATGCGGTCACCGCGACGTCCGATTCGATCGCGACGCAGCGGATGCGCGACGACCTCGACTCGGGCTACCGCTTCCTCCTCTACAGCTTGATCTTCCTGGGCGATCCCGACATGCACCTGTGGTGGAAAACGCCGCGCGCGCTCGACGCCGCGTTCCCCGCGCAGATCAACTTGGGATCGGAAGAGACGATCGTCGCGGTGACGCTCGCGGGCGCTCCGGCGGCGCGCGCGCGTGTCACTCTGTACAAGGAGGGCGACGCGGTCGCGGTCGGCGAGACCTCCTCCACGGGTCAGGTCACCCTGCCGTTCCAGCCGACCGAGACGGGCGAGTTCCTCATTACCGTCACCCATCCGGAAGGCAAACCGTTCCAGGGAGCGGGTACGGTGGCTCCCGCCGCCGCGTCGTTCCTTTCCATCACCGGCTTCGAGGTCGACGACGTGACCGACGAGGAGGCCGGTATCGCGGGCAATGGGAACGGGGTGCTCGAGATCGGCGAAACCGTCAGCATTGATCTCTCGCTTGCCAATCGCGGCGCGCAAGCTGCGACAGACGCGACCGCCTCGCTCGCCATCGCGGGCGATGCGGGCCTCGAGGTGACCGTGCTCGATGGGGATGCCTCTCTCGGGACGATCCCGGCGGAAGGTACGGCGAGCTCGTCGCGCGCGTTCCAGATCCGCGTCGAAGAGGGAGATGCATCCGATCCGTCTCGCTTGCTCGAAACGCTGCAGCTCGAAGTGACGCTCGGTCCTCCGGGGGCGCAGCACACCGAGCCGCTGAAGCCGAACGCCTATCGATCGTCTCTGGTCCTCTTCAGCTCGAACGGGATCGAATTGGACGATCAGCCCAATGGGATTCCGGAGGCGGGCGAGACCTGGAAGGTGACCTTCGAGCTCCTGAACGAGCGTGAGTCGCTGGCCTCGGGACTGCAGTTGCGGCTTGCCGCCGCGCCCGGAAGCGTGATCCCGATCGATCCCGAGGCGCTTCTGCTTCCAGACATGGATCGATTCGAAGTGGCGTCCACGGATACCTTCACCGTGAACTTCTTCGCGGCCAACCAGACCTCTCTCGAGATTTCGCTGGAGGACGCGCGGACGGATCCACCGACGACGATCTGGAAGCGTCCCTACGATCTCTCGATTCCCATAACCCCGACGGGGTTGATGGCGCGCGGGTTCCGTTCCAACATCGCGCTCACCTGGACGCGCCCCGCGGTTCCGGATTTGATGGGGTACCGGATCTTCCGCAGCTTGAATCCCGACGGACCCTACGAGCGGATAGGCCACACCATTTCGGTCGCGTCAGACACCGCCGCGAACGGCTACTACTCGGACGAGGGACTGCCTCCGCTCACGGCCTTCTTCTACCGGATCGCGGCCGTGGACTCTTCGGGCCACGTCTCTGCCCTCAGCGATTCGTTCCCGATGTCGACCAGTCCGGGATTCGCCACCGGATGGCCCATCGCTCTCGAAGGGTTCAGCGCCGCCGCTCCGACGGTCGAAGATCTGAACGGCTTCGGCGACTTCGAGGTGATCGCCGCGAGCGACGTGGTCTATGCCTTCAACTCCGACGGCACCGATCATTACGACGGCGACGAGAACACCACGACTTCCGGCAAGCTCACCTCTCCCAACGATGGAGACGATTACCGCGGCAAACCGGCGGTGGCGGACATCGACGGCGACGGGGTGGTGGAAGTGATCGCGGTTCCGAACTACCGCCGGCGCGTGACCGGCGAGCCGCGCAACGCCGATCTGGTCGTGTTCGACAATCTCGGGAATGTGAAATGGCGCAAGCCCATGACGTCGACGATCCAGATCTCCGCTCCTGCGGTGGGCAATCTCGACGATACCGGCGACGATCTCGAGGTGGTGGTGCTGGCGAGCCGTTCCCTCTTTGCCTTCCATGGAGACGGGACGCCGGTGGGAACCTCCGCGAATGGCCGGCTCGTCGATCTGCCCGATGCCGATGCGTTCTTCCTCTACGGAAGCGTCGCCTTGGCGGATGTGGCGGGCGGACCAGGCGCCGAGATCATCTTCACGACGCGCGCCCAGGGCACGGGCCTTGGCCTCGCCATCGTGCAGAAGGTCGTCGTCAGCCACGGCGGGCGCATCAGCGCCGGATCGTCGCCGCTCGGCGGCGCCAGCTTCGCGATCAGCTTTCCGCTGGC
>CAMPIC010000488.1 GCA_946886185.1 uncultured bacterium | reverse complement strand
ATGCGCGCTGGTCTCGCCGATCGCGGCCAGACGCTCGCTCTGGTGCAACATCGAGTGCAGTTCGCGCTCCCGGCGCCCGAGCGCGCGGAGCTCCGCGCCGAGCTCCACATTGCGAAGCGCGAGTGAGGAGAGCGCGCCCACGATCTCGAGGAAGGATCGATCTCGGCTCGTCTCCTCGCTGCTCGCATCGGCGGCGCCGTGCGCCACGGCGAACGCGCCCAACGGCGTCTCGAACGCGTGGAGCGGGACCATCGTTCCGATCGGCTGCTGGCGGGAATCGAGCAAGCTCCGTACGCGAAAGTCACTGACGCAGCGCGCGGCCTGGTCGAGCCGGGCCCGGCTCTCCGCCTCGTCGGTCGGGTTCTGCCCGCAATGTGCCGCGAGCCGGAGCGCCGACTCCGGTCCGCTGAGCGTCCAGATCATCGCCCACGGCGCGTCGAGCGTGCGCGCCGCGGTGCGCGCGACCGCGTCCAACAGGTCCTCGAGAGTGGAGGCGACCAGAATCCGATGCGAGATCTCGGTGAGCGCGCGGGCGCGCCGCTCCTGGGCCTTCACCTGCAGCGCAAGTCGGATCCGGCAGGCCGCGCTTCCAGCGGCAGCGAGCAAGAGATCGAGTGCTGCTCGGGACTCGGCGTTGTCCGGAAGATCCCGCAGACAGAGCACTGCTTCCGGCGCGCCGTCATGCGCGACCGGCCAGTAGGTCCAACGGCCCTCGCCGAGGATCTTCGCGAGCTCGAGCGGATGCTCGATTTCTTCGCTGCTCGCTGCTGCTTCGCCACGGGCTGGACGGGATCGAGTTTGTCCCACTGCAGCCACGGGTCCGAGCGTCCTGTCCTGGAGCGAGAAGCGCACGCGGCGAATGAGCGCGGCAGGCGCTCCCGGAGCCCGGCGCGCCTTGCGGGGCCGCGACAAAAGCTCGAGGAGTCCCGCCTCCTCCCGCTCCGACGCCGGCATCGACTGGACGAGCTCTCGATCCTGGAGCATGCTCGCTTCCGTACCGCGCAGCTGATCCGATTCCCGGTCGATCTGGCACCAGGCGCTCGCCTGCGCGCCCACGGCGGGATCGAGAACCAGCGCGACGGCCGCGAGCGCCACATCGTCGAAACGGCCCAGCCCCCGAACCGTCTCGCAGAGATGCGCCCATCCCGGCGTGCCCGGGGCGCGCAGCGCGAGGTTGCCGCGGTCTTCTGTGGTGGCTTCCCGAGGAGCTGGCGTGTCAGGATCGAGCTTCATGCAAACAGACTCCTGCTCGCGTCTCGCGCGGGCCCGAAAAGAACGAGGGTTTCAGCGATGGCCAACTGGTTTCAAAAAGGCGACGGCAAGGACAACCACGCCAACGGCAACGGAAGAGGTAACGGAGGAGGAGGTCCCATGGACCCGCACGCAGCATCGCAAGGTCCGGTGAAGGTGCAGATCGAAGTCGGAGACGTGGAAGCGATCTACTCCAACCTGGCGCTCCTGGCAAATTCACCCTCCGAGTTCATCCTCGACTTCGCGCGCGTCGAGCCGGGCAGGTCCACCGCGAAGGTCCACGCGCGCATCATCATGACGCCGCAGAACGCCAAGGCGCTCCTCGAGGTGCTGCACGCCAAGGTCACCCAGTTCGAGCGCAGCTTCGGGCCGATTCCGTCGTCTCGGCCGGCAGGTCCCCAGGGGAATATCGGCGGCCCGCTGGGCTGACCTTATGGAGAGCGACGGACAATCATGAGGATCCGGACTTCCGCCGCGCGCAGCGGAGAACATCGGAGCGAGCGGATCGTCTTGAGATCGGTGGATGTTCACCCGGCGCGATGAAAGGTCCGGAAGAGACGCCCGAGCAGGTCCTGAAACGAGGAGGAGAGCAGTGAAGCCGGCACGAATTTCTGCCCGAGGTGCGGGGGCTCCCGCCAGTCCGATCCGGAAACTGTTTCCCCTGGCGGTGGGTGCGCGCAGCCGGGGAACGAAGATCTACGGATTGAACATCGGGCAGCCCGATCTGCCGACTCCCGAGGCGATGTGGGCGGCGATCCGGGAGGAGGCGCCCACCATCCTGGCCTATTCCCCTTCAGAGGGCATCCCGGAGCTGCGCCAGGCGATCTCCCAGTACTACCGGGGCCATCAGATCGACCTGGCTCCCGAGCAGATCATCGTGACCACCGGCGGAAGCGAGGCGATCAGCCTCTCCCTCGGGGCGGTGACCGATCCGGGGGACGAAGTGCTCGTGCCGGAGCCTCTCTACGCGAACTATCTGGGGTTCGCTCACCTCCTGGGAGTCCGGGTGGTTCCGATTCCGACGGAGGCCTCGTCGGGATATCACCTTCCGCCGCGCGCAGCTTGGGAAGAGCGGCTCACCTCACGGACGCGCGCGATCCTGATCTGCAATCCCGGCAATCCCACCGGAACCGTCTATCGCCGGGAAGAGCTCGAGATGGTGTTGGCCCTCGCCGCGGATTGGGGACTGTTCGTTCTCGCCGATGAAGTGTATCGGGAGTTCTGCTTCGACGGCGCGGTCCACCATTCGTTCCTGACCTTGGGCGGACCGACCGATCGAGTGATCCTCCTCGACTCGGTCTCGAAGCGATTCAGCGCGTGTGGTGCGCGCATCGGCAGCTTGGGAACGACCAACCCCGAGGTGTATCGCGCCTGTCTCCACTTCGCGCAAGCTCGTCTCTCGCCTCCGAGCTTGGGTCAAATCATGGCGACACGCGCCTATGGACTCGGTCCGGAGTACTACACCGATCTGGTCGCGGAGTATCAGGCGCGCCGGGACGCGGTCATGGACGCGCTCTCGGGGATGGAAGGCGTCTTCTGCGAAACGCCTCGCGGCGCGTTCTACGCGATGATCACGCTCCCGGTGGACGATGCGGATCGCTTCGCTGGTTGGATGCTCTCCGACTTTTCGCACGAGGGAGAGACCACGTTCGTCGCTCCCGGAAACGGCTTCTACGCCACTCCCGGAGCGGGGGCGCGCGAAGTCCGCTTGGCGTACGTGCTCGGCGCGGAGCGGATGAAGCGCGCGGTGGAAGTTCTGGGAGCCGGCCTCGGCGCCTATCCGGGACGGATTCGGTAATCAGCACAGCTCTTCAGCCGGCTCGGTCACCTTTTACGCGAAGCCCATGCTAGTCACTCCCGCGCCGGAAGTGATCCACGCGAAATCCCTGCCACTCACTCCCGCGCCGGGAGTGGCGCCCGCAGCGATGGTTAGTCTTTCGATCGTCCTCGGCGGTCTTCCACGATGTCTCGGAGAGCGCGCGCGGCGCGAGAAGGAGGGCGATCGCGGCGCATGATCCAGCCGGAGGTGCGTTCGACATGGAATCCGCGGATCGTGATCTTGTTCATGCGTCCTGCGGCCAGATCTTTTTTCACGGTTCGTTCGGGGAGCACCGACAACCCC
>CAMPIC010000487.1 GCA_946886185.1 uncultured bacterium | reverse complement strand
CTGCGACTGCGGCGCCGACGCCTGGAGGTAGTGCATCAGCTCGTGCGCCACGACCTCCACTTCCGGAGGATCAGGCGTGACCGAGGCCGCTCTCTCGGCGCGTCGCTCTTCGCGGTCGCGCCGTGTGCCGGAATCCCCCGGAACCGTGCCGGGCGTGTATGGAACCGAGTCCTTGCGCAGGGAACGCTGTGCTCCCCAAACCAGATCTCCGCTCTCCCCGCTGTAGACGTAAACTCCCATTTCCGCGCGCGTCCACGAGGTTCCCTCCTGGGACACGTCGATGCGCTGCTCGGTCCAGTCGGTCACGTCCGCCACGATCAATCCGTCCACGCCCAGCGCGGCGCACAGATCCTTCGCCAGGAACTTATCGATGAGCCGATTGTCGCGCCAGACCTGGCGCACCCGGTTGAGCAGATCCGTCTTGCCCTTCTCGGCGGCGCGAGACTCGGCGTTCTTCATGGTGAGGACCACGAATCGATCCTGGCTCCCTCGCAGCTCGGTCTCCACCAGGCGCTCCGCATCCCCGCGCATCACTTCGTCGCCCATGTTGGCGCCCAGACCGCAGTAGGCGAGGGTGGTCACCGAATCGCTGTTCCAGTCCGGGGCGACATACACCTGCGCCGCGCGCGTGGCGGTGCTCTTCTTGTTGCACCCGGCTCCGAGCGCGAGAAGCGCGCACCCGATCCCCAATCCCAAAACGCGCGCAATCCGAAGCCATCGCCGGTTCCGGTCGATGAGACGGGACATGACGAGATCCTCCAAGTCGAAATCAGGCCACGACTGAACCCACGCGGAGCGATACGCGAGAGAGGTGCTGCCGGGTTTCGTCGGTTCGAAAAGGAAGGGTGGCGCGCCCGGGAGGATTTGAACCCCCAACCTTCTGATCCGTAGTCAGACGCTCTATCCAATTGAGCTACGGGCGCACGACAACCGATGCGGAGAGGGAGGGATTCGAACCCTCGGAGGGGTATAAGCCCTCAACGCCTTAGCAAGACGCCGCCTTCAGCCACTCGGCCACCTCTCCGGCAATCCCCCACAGCTGGCGGAGGGAGTAGGATTCGAACCCACGTGGCTTTCGCCAAACGGTTTTCAAGACCGCCGCCTTAAACCACTCGGCCATCCCTCCGTTGCAAAGTCAACTGCTTGGAAGGGTGAAAATTCCCATAGGAGCCGACGGGAGTCAACCAGAACGTGTGACGGTTCGTGCGGGATGCTGACCGGGCACTGCCGCGGGCTGACGGTCTAGCCACCGGGGCTGCTCGGGACAGCGACCGTCGGAGAAGCGGCGCGCGCCGACCCGGCTGGTTCAGCGAAAGATGCGCTTCACGTTTCCCCAGCTCCTCTCCTCCGTGGCCACCGGGCCATCCGGACACGGAAGGTACCCGTCCGTTCCAAATCCGAGAGAGCCGAACGCCACCACCGGATCGGGGTCGTTGGCGATGCTGTCGTCGGTGAACGCCGCCCCCTGCGTGGGGTGATGCCAGCTCGAGAAGAGACCCGGATCGCCATCGCGATAGCCGAGGAATGCGCACATTTCGAAGACCTGGCTCGTTTCCGGCGTATCCCAAGAGATACCGATGCCTTCGCGACTGGCCGGCCAGTCGTCCGTGACGAGCTCGCGGTCGCCGCAGGACTCGTAGTCGAGGATGTGTATGGAAGCGTCGTATTCGATGCCGAACGTCGCGGCCGCTACACGGGGACTGGAGCCTTCAGGAAACGCGGCCAAGATCGAAAATAGCATTGGACCTTCGCCTTCCACGCGAGTTCGCGTGGTCGAACAGGACTCGGGAACGGGCGCGCCGCACGCCGCCGGATCGTCGACACTGTATAACCCTTCCGGCTGCGCGTGTACGACGAGGACGCCCCCGGCGTTCGGTCCGGAGAAGGCCGTGTTCTGCATGCTTATCGCCAACGCGAAGCCGCCGACGAGCCGTGCAATACCCGAACTACGGAAGATCGTGCTCCACTGTGAGTGGGACATTTCGCGAACCTACTTCTCGGAGCTACCGAAAACTCAACGTCGGTCTTCAGCACGGGCACCGACCACCGCGTTACGCACTCACTCGAAAAACGCCCTTCACACTTCCCCAGCTACTCTCTACCGTTGGCACTGGGCCGTCCGGACACGGAAGGTATCCGTCCGCGCCGAACCCCAACCGGCCGTAGTCGGCGATTTCATCAAGATGGCCGTGACCGTCCGAGCCGAACAATCCGCCCTGCGTGGGATGCTCGCTGAGATCGAACGTGGTCGACGCGGCATCGCTCAGCACGTAGGCAGAGAACCACTGGAGTTCCACGAGGTGCTGCCTCTGTGGAGTGAACCACGTCATCGCCGTGCCGCTTCCCGGTTGTGGCCAATCGTCAGTGTGAATCTCGAACTCCCCGCACGAGCCCGTATCTGCGACAAGCAACTCCTGCGCGTCGTACTGGACTCCAAAGGTCACGCCCGTCAACGATGGACTCGACGCTGAGGGAAAGGCCGCCAAGGCGAAGAAGACCGTATAAGCATCCGGATCCGCGGGAACTCGCGTGAGCGCCTCTGCGCACGATTCGATCCCAGACGAACCGCAGTATTCCAAGGACGGGGAGTACACGAGATCTGGATTGGCGTGGAGGATGAGAGTCCCTCCTTCGTTCGGGCCCGCCGCGGCGGTGCCCGCGCAGAATACCAGGAACCCTGCCGCTGCCACTGCCGCGAAGGCATGCGGCAGTGATCTCAGGTACTCTGGTGCCCATCTAGCCGACTCTTGCAAAGCCGCTCGCCGAGTCCACTCATGGACTGCTTGTTCCATCGAGCCCTCCTGGCTGCAGCGCGATCGAGCGCTGCAAAAACAGCGACCGAGCGCGTACCTATACTTTGCGGCTGTTACACTAACAACGATCCACCATGGGAATCGACGCGGACCACCTTGGATCGCGCGCAGGCTGATAGCCCGGCACTGAGCTCCCCCTGGAGGATTCGGCCGGGGATTCTCGAACCGAGCGGAGTTTATCACCTCCACCGAAAAAAAAAGCGCAAAACGGACAACCTGGGGGCCTATACGGAAAACACGAACCGAAGGTACGGATTCCCGCACCCGGGCGGCCGACCTTCCAGCCGCAGATCGACGCTGCTCATCGCATCTGCGAACGTCAGCGCCCCCATCCAGACGCGCGCCAGTGCGGCCGCATCGGCGGTGACCACGAGGTCCACCTCGAGCATCGGATCTTCCACGCAGACCTCCGAGTCGCGGCGATCGAGGATCAACCAGCAGGTTCGGAACGATTTGCAGCGCGCGGGATAGGCGCGGTGTCCGATCCCGCGGTGATGGCCGTGTCCGCTCGCGCGGGAGTTTCCGCGGTCAAAGGCGCCGAGCGCACGGACGGGGACGCCGAGCACACCG
>CAMPIC010000486.1 GCA_946886185.1 uncultured bacterium | reverse complement strand
TTCGGGATCCAGGCGATTCCGTGGAAGAAATGATCAGGAGCTCGGACCGGACTCCTCCTCCAGCTCGCGCAGCTCGAGACCGTGCTCGAGATCGACCTGCCGATTCCGGGCCAGGTTCCACCCGAGCTCCTGAGGGGGATTCATCGCGTGGCGATAGGCCAGGCTCATCTGCCAGGCGGCCTTGGCGAACGGCACTCCGCCGACGCCGGTTCCCAGCCCCGGGCACGCAACGACCTGAATCGCACGATCGGATTGCCGGTTGTGGTTGCGAACGACGCGGATCCAGGCTCCCATCGAGAGATAGACGTGGTCGGTTTCGGAGATCGACATCGGAACGCGCATCGTGGGCGAATGGGCCAGGAACGGATGCTCGGGATGACCTGTCTCCACCAACATGGATGTGCCGACCGGCTGCTCTCCGTAGAACTCTTCGATGATCCTGCGCTGGACCTGCTTTTGCAGATCCCAACCGAAGAAATCGGAGATCGCTGCGTCGACACCGCCATCCATCAAGCCGAACGAGTTCGCGGGGCTGACCATGCAATCGAATCGAGAGAGGTCCTCGAAGCGGCCTTGCACGATCTCCACGTTCGGTACGCCGGCAAAGCGGAGGCGGAATTGCTCGATCAGTCCCCGGTTGGGATCGACCAGAACGAGATGAAACGGCGTTTCCGTGGACATCGCACCTCCAGTGCAAGAGTTCTCGTCACGCGGACTCGGGGCGCTCTCCTTTGTCGCCGGAGGCCATGCTCCTGCGCGGCTTCAGCCGACGGCACGCTTTACGACTTCGTGCTCACGCCGGCTCCCCGGGATCGCGGCGCGACCGACGCCCCAGGCTCCTCAGGGTCGACTCGGGATGACCAGGTGCTGCGGGACTGGCAATTCGGAGGCGCTTGGACAGATTCACCCGAGTACACGCTCCGGCGCGGCGAATCGATTCGCCGGCGATCGTGGAGTTCCGGGTCACGGAGTGATCACGGTCGTCGGATCGCAGTTGGAGCCGCAGACCACGACCACGATCCGTTCGTCCGGACGCGCTCGATAGGCGCCGGAGCGCAGCGCCGCCCATGCAGTCGCGCCTCCGGGTTCGACCACGAGGCGTAGATCGTTCCAGAGCTCGCGTTGGGCGGCGCGGATGGCTTCGTCCGGCACGACCAACGCTTCGGCGACGTGCTCGCGCACGATGCTCCACGGAACGTCGCCGAGCTTGCGAGCGCCCAGCGAATCGGCGGCCACGCCCGACACCGGAACCTCGACGGGATGTTCGGCGAGGAGCGCCGCGCGCAGGCATTGCGAAGATTCCGGCTCCACGCTCACTACTTTGACACGGCTCCGGTACCAGGCTGCCTGGCCCGCGGTGAAGCCGCCTCCACCCGTCGCGACCAGGAGCGTGTCGATCGGCCCGACCTGTTGCTCCAGCTCGCGCGCCATCGTGCCCTGTCCCGCAACCGTCGCGGGATGATCGAACGGATGCACCATGAGCGCGCCGGTGACGCGTTGACGTTCTGTCGCCGCTGCCTGCGCATCGTCATAGTAGCCTTCGATCGCGGTCACGCGCGCGCCGAACCGTTCGATGTTGGCGCGCTTGAGCGCGGGGCTGGTCGAGGGAAGGAAGATCACCACCGGCACGCCGAGCGACTTGCCGACGAACGCGAGGGCCGCGCCGTGGTTGCCTCCGCTCGCGGCGATCAGCCCGGCTTCGGGCAGCGTCTCCTCGGAGAGGACGCGATTGAACGCACCCCGCGGTTTGAACGAGCCGGCGTGCTGGAGCAGCTCCAGTTTGAGGATGACGCCGGCGTGCTCCATTACAGGCGTGCGGCGGACTCTCGTGCCGATGCGCTCGGCGGCCTCTTCGATGTCGCGGACGCTGACCATCCTCTCCTCTCTACCGGCACTCTTCGCGGTTCTTTCGCGCGTCGACTGGACGATATCACCCGGATGCGACTCGCAGTGTCAACCTGGTCCAGCGGAAACGCGATCAGCGCGTTCGCAAGAACTCGAGGGAGTGGCAGGCGTTGCACATCACGAGGCTGGCGTCGTCCATCGCATCGGGATCGAAATCCGGGCCGTGCGGATTGATGCTCCAGCCGGTGCGCGCGGAATGGCAGCGCAAGCAATCCGGCTGCTCATGGCATGCGACGCACGCGTCCAATCCCTGCCGAGCCGCGTTGCCGTGGTTGAGGATCCAGAGCGGTTGCGAGTCGTGGTACCCGTTGCCGCGGCTGCGGGCCGGGGAGAGTCCGCTCTCCTGGTGGCATCTCCTGCAGAATCCTTCGGTGGAGTGGCAGTCCGCGCATCCGGGATCGTGCGCCCACGCATCGGTCGCATGCCGGACGAGGAAGTTCGCGGGATGATACCCGCCTCGCTCGTCGCGATGGCAGTCGGTGCAGAAGCTCTCCATGTGACAGGTCGTGCACTCTTTCGTCGAGCCCGCGCCGGCGTGCTCGTTGACGAAGTCGGAGGTGTGGTTCATGGGCCGCAATTCGAGCATCGGCATTCCGGCCAGGCGTGCCGGAGGCAGACTCTCCGCACCCGCGGGAATCCCGAGATGGCAGTCGACGCAGGTGTCCTGCGCGTGGCAGTTGGCGCAGCTCGCATCCATGTGCGCGCCGTGGATCTCGGGCCAGCTCGGATCCGCGTGGGAGGCGGGAGCGGGCCAGTTTCCGCTTCGACCTCGATTGAGCTCCGCGACGCGCGCGTCCGAGCCGAGCGCGGCGATCGCGGGAAGCTGCGCCGCGTTCGCGTGGCATCGCTCGCACGTCTGGCGAGCGTGACAGGTGGCGCAGGCGTTTCCATGCGCCTCCGCGAGCTCTCCGTGAGCGATCGGAAAGTCCGGATCTAGATGGCGCCGCGGCATCGGCAGAGATGCGACCTGCGCCGCGCTGACGGCGGGATTCGATGCGAGCGGAAGATGGCAGGTCTCGCACGCTCCTCCCGGTTCGTAATGGGTCGCGGGCTCGACGTTGTGGCACTCGAAGCACTCTTGGGGACGGAAAGTCTCGATCTGCATCCGTCCGCTCGCGGCGTCCGGTGCGTGACAGAGCGTGCAGTCGAGACCGTCGTGTGCGTCCAGTGCTTCGACATGGACGGCGTGGTCGAATCGGAAGAACCGAGGCTCCGGCAGAGGCGGCGACCAGTCAACCATCGGACGAATCGTGCCCTCGTGGCAGGCGCTGCACTGCTGCGGTCGCACTCGATAGAGATCGTCGCGGGATCCCGTGGTCACATCGTGACAAGCGTTGCAGCTCGGGAAAAGCCGTTCGTGCAGCTCATGCGGAAACGCGCGACTCGACGCTGGCGGAGACTGCACGGCCGGCGAGTGCGGAGACTGCGCCGCGACATCGGCCACGAGCGACTCGCCGTAGGACGTGACGCCGAGCGCGAGAA
>CAMPIC010000485.1 GCA_946886185.1 uncultured bacterium | reverse complement strand
GAACTGGCGGCTCTGTCCCGCGGCCTGGCCGCGCTCGTCATCACCGATCTCGCGCAGGTCGCCGAGCTCCGCGTGGTGGAACGCGAGAAGCTGCAGGTCTTGCAGAAGGAGATGTCCCTGAGCAGTCCGCCTCCCCGCCCGCCCACCGATCCCACCGAGTTCCAACCGGTGGAGACGGTGGTCGGGATCCAGCAGCGCTTGCAGGTACTGCTGATGCCGGGGACCGGCGAGGCGTATTACCAGGGCGATGCGGACGGCACGAAGCGCATCTCCTATCTCGAGGCGGTCAAGCGTTTCCAGTCCGACCGGGGTTTGACGGCCGACGGAATCGCCGGGCCGCGCACCCAGGCTTCGCTCGAGGAGGCGATGACAGAGACCTCCGTGGCCCCGCCCGAGGCCCTCGCTCCCATTGCCGAAGTCATCGATCCCGCCACCGCAGCGCGCGCGGGGCGGATCCTGGGCGCGCGCCGATTCATCCAGGGAAGCTTCGTTCCGATCGGCGAGCGCAACGTCCAGCTCGACGCCTCCATTCTCGGGGCGGCCGATGGAGCGGTGCAGCCCGCCGGAGAACCGGTCGAGGGGGAGCTCCGCCGCGTGATGCGTCTGGAGAAGGATCTCCTCTTCTCGATCCTGGACGCGCTCGGGATCGAGCCGAGTCCGGAGCTGAGGCGGCAGCTCGAGGAACCGGCCACCGACAACTTCCTCGCCTTCCTCGCCTATGGACGCGGTCTGCTGCTCGAGGAAGAAGGGCGTATGGGAGAAGCGCTGGAGGCTTACCGGGAAGCGGTGCGCAACGACCCCGGATTCCAGATGGCGCAGCAGCAGGCGGACGTGTTGAGCGCGACGCCGGCGGATCGCGACCAGATGGATCGAGCCGCGCTCCTGCAGACGACGGTCGTCGGAAACGATCCGATCGATCGGCTGCTCTTGACCGGAACCTGGGGAGGCATCGGTCCCGGGCCGGCGGTCGACCGCAACGACGATCTCTATCCGACAGTGACCCCCGCGGAAAAGGTGAGCGGCGGCGGAGTCATCATCGTGGAAGGCGATCTACCCGATCGGAGAGACGCGCGATGAGATCTTGGTCCTGTCTGACTGCGTTGCGGACGCGGTTCGGCCTTTGTGCATTCCCGGACCGCCCGCAATCCAGGATGCGCCTGGGGCGCGCACGATCAGCGAGGTTATTTGGTCGCGCGAGGCTCACTGTCCGCCACGGTCGAGTGTCGGCCACGATTACAGCGCTCGCGTTGCTCTGCGTCACGGCCGCGTTTCCGCGTGTTGCAAGCGCGGACCTTTTGAATGCGGCGCGGCTTCCGCTTTCGTATCGCACCTGGACGGTCGAATCGGACAGCGTCGAAGTGATAGTCTCGCAGTTTCATCTACCGGCGGTCGGATCGCTCGCGCTCGGCGAGAACGTCGACCTGGTGATCTCCACCGCGTACGCCAGCTCCGATCTAGAGCCGGACGGAGAGAGCTCGCTCTCCCTGGCGAGCGCGGCCGGAGTGAAGGGCCAGCTCTTCGTTCGCCTGCTTGGCAACCGTTTGATGCTCCAGGGAGGCGTCAATGTCCCGACTGGCGGGACCGCCCTCGATCTCGATGAGCTGTCGGTGGTGCAGGCACTGTCCAGTCCCCTCCTCGGCTTCCGCCTCAAGCACTACGGCGAGGGATTCAACGTGGGTGGAGGCGCGGCGCTGGCGCTTCCTCTCGGCGAGTCTGCCACATTCGGTCTGGGAGGCGGATTCGTGCAGCGCGGCGCGTACGAGTTCGTCGAGGGAGACGAAGACTACCAGCCGGGGACCGAGATCTCCGGCTCCACCGGACTCGACTTCAATCGTGGGGGCGCGCCCGTCCTGCGTCTCGATGCGACGTATCGCATGTTCGGCGAAGACGAGCTGGGAGACGAGGCGATCTTCGAAGAGGGGGACCAGCTCGAGCTCCAGGCTTCCGCATCGACGGTCCCCGCTCCGTTCGGGGCGAGCGCGCGCGTGCGCTCGGTGATCAAGGACGACAACACGGTCTTCAGCGGCGAGGGAGAAAACATCGAGTCGATCACTTTGGACGCCGGTCGCTCGGTGAAAATCGACGCAACGATTTCCTACGGGCTTTCCGAAGCGGCGCGAATCGGGGTCGCGGGCGAGTTCCTGCAGTTCTCCGGCGCCGCCGATGCCTCCCAGGATGGCCATACGTTCGGGGTCGGTCCGACTTTGAACCTCGGCCTGGGCTCGCGCGCTCGGCTCGGTCTGGAGGCGATGTACCTCTCCGGACAGACGGACGACGTCGACAGCTTCCCCGGCGTCGATCTGAGCGGGTTCTCCATCGGGTTCGGACTCTTCTTGTCCCCGGGCTTCTGAGTGCCGCGCCGCGCCGTGCCGCGGCGCGCGCAGCAACGTGATCGCGATGATCCAGCTCGCAACGGAACGGTCGCGACGACTCCGCCTCGAATCACCACTACGCAGTCGAATCCGTAGGTCGACGAGCCAGTGGGGCGTTGTCGAATCCGTATTACGTTTCAGTAATACGTGCGGAGTACGATCGTACGCTCTTCTCCGCTCGAAGTCGTCAATCGCACCTGCGTTCCATCTTTGCCGCGAGCCCATTTCCACATCGACTCGAAGTAGTCGGGTCCGACCGGCTTGCCGTCGATCGCGGTGATGTGGTCGCCCACCTTCCATCCAGCCTCGGCCCCGGGACTGTGAGGCGCGACGAAGATCACTTCCAGACCCTGATCGTCGTTGAGAGTCTGCAGTCCCGATCGATCGCGCGCGAACGGTTCGGTGTCCCACCCCTCGGCCGGCTCGACCCAGAGGCATTCGGACGGGTAGTCGAAGAAGACCACGAACCGCGCAAGGATTCCTGCTCCTAGATTTCCGGCGTGCCGCTTGGTCGCGAACGCTCCGACATCTTCTCGATGGAAAGAGACCGGAACGTCCCTCATCGTGTATCCGGCGAACGTGATCGAGCGAACCGTCGCGGCGGTCGAGACAGAGGTGCCGCCGACTCCTGCGGAGAGATGTTCCGATACCGGAGCTCGCCCCTCGAGCAGATCGTTCTCCTCCGCATACGCGCCGAAGATGGAGAGCGTTGCGCCGCTCCCGGTGTCGAGGGCGACTTTCGTAGGCGGCAGGTCCTCGATGGAGAGCTCGAGGTGTTTGTGTCCGTCGGGACCCGGGATCAACGGGACGCGGTGCCCCTGGCCGCTGTACCGGAACTTGGCGGGATCATGGAAGCGGATGCGCTCGCCTGGATAGTCGATCTCGACGATGACGTTGTGAAACACTTCCTTCCCGAGGATCACGGAGAGATTGCGGCCCATGCGCCGAATGGGATCGGAGAGATCGATCACCGCGCCGGTCAGATCATCGAGCACCAAGGATCCCACGCGGATCTGCAGGCC
>CAMPIC010000484.1 GCA_946886185.1 uncultured bacterium | reverse complement strand
GGACCTCATCCAACAGACGGGGCACGCGCTGAACTTCATCGAGAACGATCCAGTCGGTCTTGGGACGCGCCAGAACCTCCGCTCGGAAGAGCGCAGGGTCGCGCTCAAAGCGGACGGTGTTTTCCGGGGTCAGCAGATTGATGACGAGCGCCCCTTCGAATCGCGAGCGGATCCACGTGCTTTTCCCGGTGCCGCGTGGCCCGAAGAGGAAGAAGGAACGGCGGGGTGGAGCGAGTGACCGTGTAAACATCGACACCAAATTTACCGTCAATTTGGTGGTGATGTCTACAGGCGGTCGATCTGGTCGAGCCAGCATGTAACTAAGCCGAAGCATTGCAACGGTATACGGCAACCATCAACTCCTCCGGAGCTGTAACATCGGTTCGGGGAGGCCGGGGCGGTGCTGGCCAGCCAAACCGGGAATGGGGGGGCGTGCGAATGCCTATCGTCCTCGCATCAGCCGCAATCCCCGCGGCACGAGGAAGCGCTCCGCGAGATCGAGGCAGCCCTGCGCCGCGAGCGCGAGCAATGCCGCCGGGATGGCTCCTTCGAGGATGAGGCTGGTGTCGGCGAGCCGGATGCCGGTCAGGATCGGTTGTCCGAATCCGCCGGCTCCGATCAAGGCTCCGAGAGTGGCGGTGCCCACGCTGATCACGGCAGCCATCTTGATGCCGGCGAGGATCGCGGCGGAGGCGAGCGGGAGCTCGATACGCCACAACGCAGTCCGCGAAGGGAGTCCCAGAGCGCGCGAGGAGTCGACCAGATCCGCTGGAATGCCGGTGATTCCTTGGTGCGTGTTTCGAACGATCGGCAGCAGACTGTAAAGAAAGAGCGCCGCGATCGCCGGACCGGTACCGATGCCGAGCAGCGGGATCATGAAGACGAGCAGCGCGAGCGACGGCACTGTCTGGACGATTCCGGTCACGGCCAGAATGGCGTGACCGAGACTCCGCCATTTCGCCGCCAAGACGCCAAGTGGGATTCCCAGCAACACGGCTCCCAACAGCGAGAGCCCGACCATCCACAGGTGCTCCCGCAGTCGCGCGAGGATTCGCTCGACGCGCGTCTCCACAACGACATCGGTGCGTTGCCCGTGCATCTGCTGCAGGAAATCCGCCGCGGCGGCGCTCGCATCGATCCGATCGAGCTTCACTCGCGCATTGAGCGCGATCATGCTTTCCTCATCGATCGCGCCGCTGAGCGCGTCCCACGCTGCGACGACGTTCGGAGCCTCGTCACGGAGCGCGGTCCGGTACAACACCACCGCGTCGTATCGAGGGAAATGACGCTGATCGTCCTCGAGCACGACCAGTCCGTACTGCCGGATCTCCGCGTCGGTCGAGTATAGATCCGTGGCGGCGATGCTTCCCTCGTCGAGGGCGCGATAGGCGAGATCGTGGTCGAGCCCGCGCACGTTCGTCTGCGGAAGCTGGTAGCGCGCCCGCAACGCCGGCCAACCGTCGCCGCGGTCCATGAACTCGTTGGCGAATCCGAGCGGCAGATCGGGATGGTCGCGCAGGTCCGAGATCGTGCGGATGCCGAGCGAATCGGCGATTTCGGGCTTCATCCCGATCGCATAGGTGTTGTTGAACCCGAGCGGAGCGCTCATCGACAAGCCGAGATCGTGGAGCGCAACGTCCAGCGATTCGAGCGGTGTTCCGACGAGCAGCTCCTGGGTCAGCGTCCCGGAGTATTCGACATAGGCATCGATGTCGCCCCGGCGGAGCGCTTCGTAGAGGATGCGTGTACCGCCGAGACTCTGGCGGTGCTCCGCGGGCGCTCCGCTCAACCGAGCGGTTTGAGCCAGGACTTCGCCGAGGATCACCGACTCGGTGAACGCCTTCGATCCGACGACGATCGGCTCGGCCCGCGCTGTCTCAACGGAAGCGCAAATCGCAGCGGTCAGCAAAATCGCGGCGAGCATGGATTGGAACGCGCCCGCCATCAGGGCAGAGCTCGACTGCTGGGCGTTGCACGCGAAAGAGATCCGGGTCACGGGAGTAACGTCGTCGCCGAACATCTCCATCACCTCTCCGCTTTCGAAATGACAGGCGAGCGTTGCGACTCCACGAAGCGGCGCACGAAGTCGTTCGCCGGCCGTTCGATCAGATCCTGGGGCGGTCCATCCTGCTCCACACGTCCGTCCCGCATGAGCAGGATTCGATCTCCGAAGTAGACGGATTCCCCCAGGTCATGCGTGACCATGACCACCGTGCGGGCCAATCGTTGGAAGATGTCTCGCAGATCGGACTGGAGGTCGTAGCGCGTGATCGGATCGAGCGCGCCGAGCGGTTCATCCAGCAGGAGCACTTCAGGATCGAGCATCAACGCGCGCATCAAGCTGACGCGCTGCGCCTGCCCCCCGGAAAGCTGCACCGGATAGCGATCGAGCGCGTCCTCCGGCAGCCTCACGAGCTCCGCCAGCTCCCGCGCGCGGTCGAGGCGCCTGGGCTTGTCCCATCCGAGATGTTGCGCGACCAGGCTCACGTTGCCGAGAGCGGTGAGGTGCGGAAAGAGCGCCCCGCCTTGCACGACGTAACCCATGTGACGGCGGAGCTCCGCCGACGTCTCGCGCGAGATCACCTTGCCTTCGAAGCGCACCTCGCCCTGCGAAGGCTCATCGAGGCCGGCGAGCAGCCGAAGGAGGGTCGATTTGCCCGATCCGCTCGGACCGATCAGGACGAGGGTCCGGCCGCGCTCCACATCGAGGTCGAGCGGATGAAGCGCGACCACCTCGCGGTACCGCTTCGCGACTCCGCGGAGAATGAACATTCGCAGACTGTACGCGAATTCAGGCCGGTGTTGCAGGGCGTCTCGTGTTCAGGCGCTCTCGATGAGGAGGCCGTCGCGCACGAGGTCGCTGAGGATGGCCAGCGACTCGGCGTCGTCCGCGCCGAGAGATCGAATCTGCTGGAGCAGCGCAGAGACGGCGATTCCCGGCAGAGCCGCTTTCAAGACCGAGGCGAGCTCTTCGGAGATCGGCGATAGCTCGACGTCGATCACGCGCATCCAGCCGCCCGGTGCTGGGCTGCGTTCCGACCTTGCGGAAAGGAGCACTGGAGCGGTCTGTGCGTCGCTCTCGAGCGCGATATCCCCGAGATGGATCTGCGGATCGACGATGGCCGCTCGAGCGTCGATCTCCTGAAGCGCGATCCGCTGACGAATGTCGCCGAATCGATCGAGCGTATCGGGATGAACCTCGACCCACGCGACCGTCGGCACGGTGCGCATCTGTTTCATCCGCGACGGGTCTGCTTCGGTGCCGTCTCCCGCTGGCGCGAGCAGGCGAACGCGCCGCAGCCGAGCGATCGCGAGCTCCAGTGTCGCGAGGCTCACTGCCATGCCGGGTTCCGGAGAGCCCTGAAGGGAACCGTGGCCGACTCCACCATGCGGGGCGTCGGCGTCGGATGGCACT
>CAMPIC010000483.1 GCA_946886185.1 uncultured bacterium | reverse complement strand
GCCCTGAGCGGTAGTAGCGGCACGATTCTCGCGTGAATCGCTGCCGCAGCGGGATTGAAATGGCGCGGGGCGTGCAACCCGCGCAGCGGAGCGGGGGCGTCTACTCCCGGAGCGGGAGTGACGCAGCTTCAGGCGGCCGCTTGCGTAGGTTCGTCTTCCCCTTCGGCCTTCACCGCGATGCCGTATCCGAGCAGCTTCCGATACAACGTGGAAGGGTTGATGCCCAGGATCTCGCTGGTGCGCTTCTTCTGCCAGCCCGTGTACTGCAGCACCTTCAAGATGTACTCGCGCTCGAGCTCCTCCAGCGTCACGCACGGAGTGTCGATCACGAGACTGCCTCTGCGGCCTGGTCCATTGACCACGTTGTCGGGAAGGTCCTTGATCACGAGCGGCCCGCCCTCATTCAAAATGACGGCGCGCTCCATCACGTTCTCCAACTCGCGCACGTTTCCCGGCCAATCGTAGCGGGACATCGCATCCATCGCCTCGCGAGAAACGGTGCGCGGCGTGTCGCCGGAGAAACGCTTCAAAAAGTGCTCGACCAGCAAGGCGACGTCGTCGCGGCGATGGCGGAGCGGCGGGAGGTGGATCGGGATCACGTTGAGACGATAGAAAAGGTCGGTGCGGAACGTCCCCTCGCTCATCATCCGCTCGAGATCCGCGTTCGTGGCGGCGATGAGGCGCACGTTGATCTTGATCGGCTTGGTCCCGCCGACCGGGATGATCTCGCGCTCCTGGAGCGCGCGGAGCAGCTTCACCTGCGTGGCGGGCGCCATCTCTCCTACTTCATCGAGGAAGAACGTCCCGTTCTCCGAAACCGTGAACAGACCTTGCTGATCCTTGATCGCGCCGGTGAACGATCCGCGGATGTGCCCGAACAGGTTCGACTCGAGGAGCTCCTTGGGGAGCGCGCCGCAGTTGATCGACACGAACGGCCCGTTGCAGCGATGGCTGCGATAGTGGATCTCGCGGGCGATGAGCTCCTTGCCGGTGCCGCTCTCTCCGTAGATCAAGATGGTGGAGTCGGTCTGCGCGACCTTGTCGACCATCGCGAACACCTTCTGCATCGAGTCGGCCTTGCCGATGATCCGTCGCTCGGTGTGCGTCCGCTTGATCTGAGACTTGAGCAGCTGATTCTCCGATTGGATGCGGCGCATGGAAAGCGCGTTTTTGACGACCAGGACGATCTCGTCGTTCTTGGCCTTCTTCTCCAGATACTGATACGCGCCTTTTTCCATCGCTTCCACTGCGGAGGCGTCGGAGGCGAAAGCGGTCAGGATCACCACGGGCAACGTCGGATCGCTCGTGGTGACGTGCTCGAGCAGCTCTACGCCGTTCATCCCAGGCATCTTGAGATCGGTGATGAGCAGCCCGAAGCTGCGTTCCTTGAGCTGCTGGAGCGCTTCCTCGCCGCTCGACGCGAGACTGACCTGGTAGCCCTCCTTCTCGAGCAGGATGCTCAAGAAGCGGCGCATACTCTCTTCGTCGTCGACGATCAGTATTCGGTTTTCGCTCTCAGTCATTCGCCCGATTCCCCCTCGTTCGACGACGATCGGGTGCTCCTGTCTGGATTCAGGCCGCGCGCTCGGCGCCGGCGAGCAAGGCCGGATCGCCGCGGCGCAGTCGCAACGTCGCGAGTGTTCCGCCCCCGGCGGCCGGCTCCAGAGTCAGGCTCCCTCCCAGACGATCGGCCAGGTCCCGCGCAATCGCGAGACCGAGCCCGGTTCCCCGGGTCTTGGTCGTAAAAAACGGATCGTAGATGCGCTCGCGAATCTCTTCCGGAATCCCTGGACCGCGATCGCGGAGGAACAGCACCGCTTCCTCGGACGAGAGCTTCCACCCGATCTCGATCTCCGTGGAAGGATCGCTCGCCTCGATCGCGTTCACCCCCAGATTGCGCAGGATCTGGGCAAGCGCACCGCGATCGGAGAGCACGCACCCCTCCGCCTCCCCTCCAGGGGGCGGCAGCACGCGAACGGGACGCCCGGAAAGCGCCGCCAGGCTCACCCGTTCCTCCTCCACTACCCTTTCGAGTGAGAGCGGCTCCACCTGTAGGCTTTTGTCGCGCGCGAAGCTGAGGAACTCGGTCAGGAACGACTCCAGATTTTCCGCCTCCCGCAGGATGATCTCCATCAGAGAACCGACCGATTCGCTGGGATCGGGGAGATCGTTGCGCAGGAGCTCCACGCAGCCGGTGATCGGCTTGAGGGAGTTGCGGATCTCGTGGGCCAGACCGGCGGAGAGCTGCCCGATGAGCGCGAGCCGCTCCTTGCGCTTCTGCTCCTGTTCCCGGGCGACACGATCGCTCACGTCCGAGAGGAGCACGACCATGCCTCGGATCTGCCCGGAGTTCCCCAGAATCGGCGATGTCTTCACTTCCAAGGAGAGTCTGCGACCAGGACACGGCAAGGCCAGATCAAGGGACTCTTCCCGCCCCTCGGAGAGCGCGATCCGGAGCGCCTGCTCGAGCGGTTCGAGACCGCCCAGCTGACCGAGCTCGTTCAGCTCGGTGCCGGCGGCGAGCGGCGCGATCCCCAGCACCTGCGAGGCTCGCCCGTTGCTCAGTCGGAGCGCGCCGTCCGCGTCCAGACAGAGCAATCCGCTCGAAAGACAGGTCACGATCGAGGCGGCATCGAGCTGCGTCTGCTCCAGCTCGAGCCGGGTCTGACGATGCACCTCCTCTTCCTGCTGGATGCGCCTGCCGAGCAGCGCCGAGAAGGCGCCCAGCAGGAGAAACGCCACCGCGTCGAGCGAAAGCATCTGGAGCGCGCGCGAGGGCGCGATCGACTCGTTCCAGGGACCGAAGTGGAACGCGTACGCGAGGATCGTCCCGGTCGCGGCCAACACGCCTCCCGGCAATCCGCGGAGAACGCCCCACACCAGCACCGGAACCGCGAAAAGGAGCAAGAACGGTCCGCCCGCCGCGTCCATCCGGAAGACGACGAACGTATGCGCGACGAGATCGAATCCCAGACTGAGCTGCCATGGAAGCTGCCGGGAGGTGCCCGGCATCCGCTGCAATGCGATTCCGAGGATTCCGAGCGCGAGATAGGCGGCCACCGTCTCCAGCCGGCTCACCGCCTCCAGAGTCACGGTGCCCGCGATCAACACGGAGACCGCCAGGTAGAGCAGGATCCGGTAGACACGCAAGCGCGCGAGATCCAGCATCCATGCCCCCCTCACTCGGACCGCGCCGCGTGGTCGTCCCCGCGCTGGGCGCGGCAGGACCAGGGCACGGCGTATGCTCGGCGCGACCACCTTGGTTCATCGGACGGCCCGTGCTCGTCTCGAATGACCCGCCCGCATGCCGAACCGCTGCCACGCGCGAACTGCCCGATCAACCGCCGGGCGCGATGACGTTGACCAGCTTGAACATCGGCATGTACATGGCCACGACCATTCCACCGACGAGACAGCC
>CAMPIC010000482.1 GCA_946886185.1 uncultured bacterium | reverse complement strand
CCGCGGCCACCCTGACGCTCAGCGCCACGTTCGTCTACTTCGTGATCGCGACCGCGCTTGCCGGGATGACGACGCGTTTCCCGGACATCTGGAGCTTGCGGGACCGCGCATTCCGGCGGGCCTTGCTTCCCGATGCGCTCCTCTCCGCTCTCCTCGTGCTCTCTCTCGCGATCGCCTTCGATCAGATATTCGGGCAGCTTCCTCGCTGGGCGCCATCACTGGCAGATCCGGGATCAGCGATGGAGGGCGCGGCCCTCTCGTCGGTCATTCCCTGGTTCCAGGTGTTCGCGGGATCGGCGCTCGGTTGGGCGTGGCAGCTCGCCCTCATCACGCTCGCGATCGGGGTGCTCACGCATGGTCTGTGGAGCAAGCCGGTGCTCGCCGCGTTGGTCGCGGGCGCGGTCATCGCGCTGGTTCCGCTGGAGACTCGTGGAGCCGGGGAGTTCCTCGTCGCGCTCGCGCCGATCCTGATCATGGCCGGCGCCGGGTTCCTACTCGCGCGCTTCGTGCTCCGGGACAATTTGCTGGCCTATCCGCTGGCGATCGCCGCCGTGGTGGTGGCCGGCGCGGTGGGACCGCTGCTCGCGTCGGAGGGAGCGTACTTCCGGCACGTGGGGCTGCTCGGACTGCTCCTTCTCCTGCTCCCGGTCGCCTGGTTCCTCGCGAGCACTCTCCGGCCATCGCGCAGCCGCTGACGCGCGTGGCTTTACTTCGTGCGCTCCTTCGCGGCTTTCATCGAAAGCTCGCCGGCCTGTTCGCTGATACGGAGGGCCCAGTCGAGCGCTGGTCCTTCGGGAAGAGTTGCGATGACGCGGGCGAGGATTGCATCGGGCTCTTTCTCCGGTTCATCGGCGAAGGTGGCCTGCGCTTCAGCTTTGGCCTGGGGAGAGTTCCAGTAGGCATCGAGCGCGGGCAGGATCGCCTCGGGGTGATCCGAGCTGCGGAGCGAGCGAATCACCGCGTTGCGCACCGTCGCGTTGTCGACTTGTTCGTAGATGTCGAGAAGAAGGCCGGTCCGGTACCCGTTGAGCGCCGGCGCCAATCCTTCGACCAACTCCGCGCCGACGGGAAAATCGATCTCGGATCCTCCGGGGAAAGCGCCATTTTCCAGAGTGAGAACGGCGAGAGACTCCGCCTCCGCCCGCCCTTTCGCGATCGCGGTGTTGATCATGAGCACGCGGTGATGCGACGAGATCCCCACTCCGTCGGGGTACTTCCCGGTCTCCACCGCCGACCAGACAGGGCCCGGGATGGTGAGGCAGCCTCCCCGAATCACGTCCAACGCCGCCTGGAGGCGGAGATCCGAAGCAGACTCGAGGACCTTCTTCTCGTCGCAGGGCTGGTCCTGGCCCTGGACCTCCGATCCTGCCGCCGCTGAAAGGAGCAGGAGGGCGCACGTCACGATCGAAGGGGCATGGATCCGTCGCCGGGTACCTTCGGATGAAGTCGAAACGAGTTGAGCAGCGGGCATCGGTCCATTACCTCCTCTGGATCAATCGGGCTCGAATCGCGCGCCGCCCCGGGCGAGCCTCGGACCCAGCCGGTCTTCCGGCGCGAAGGATAAGGATCTCCAATCGCCGCCGCCCCGGTCAAGTGCACGGGGGTAGTGCTCGGTAGCGCACCCGGTGAGCTGACGGCTATCCTGTGAGCTCTGCCGCCGCTCGAACCGTGCGCAATGCTTCGGATGGAACGGAGGATCGGGCGCGGGCACGCGGGCGGGAACGACAGGCGGCCGACGCAGACCGAGAAGGAGGGATGGTGTTCCATCGCACGGTAACGGAATCGACCCTGGAGAACGGCCTCACCGTGCTCACGGTGGAGAACCGCACCAGTCCGACCGCCACGCTTCAGATCTGGTATCGGGTCGGCTCTCGCAACGAGCGGACCGGGATCACCGGGATCTCGCACATCTTCGAGCACATGATGTTCAAGGGAACCGAACGATTCCCCAAAGGCGCCTTCGACCGTCTCGTGCAAGAGAACGGGATGACCTACAACGCCTTCACGAGCCATGACTTCACTGCCTATTACGAGGTGACGGCGGCCGATCGGATGGAGCTTTCGATGGAGCTCGAGTCGGACCGGATGCAGGGGCTGCTGCTCGATCCGGACGAGTTCGCGTCCGAGATCGCGGTCATTCGCGAAGAGAGGCGCCAGACTCGCGAGGATCCCCCGTTCGGTCTCCTCTCGGAAGCGGTGGAGGCGACCATGTTCACCGCCCATCCGTACCACTGGCCGGTGATCGGATGGATGACCGACCTGTTCACGATCTCGATCGACGATCTGAAGACCTACTATCGAGACTACTATCGCCCGAACAACGCCGTGCTCGTGGTGAGCGGCGATGTCGACCATGGACGAGTGGTCGATCAGGCGAAGCGCTACTTCGGCAGGATCGAGCGCGGACCGGAGCTGCCCGAGGTGCGGATCCGGGAGCCCCGCCAGCTGGGTGAGCGCACCGTCTCCGTGCACAAGGCAGTGCAGCTTCCCGGACTCATCGTCGCATACCGGACGCCGCATGGAGATCCGGCCGAGGCGCGCGCGCTCAATGTCCTCGAGTACGTGCTCTTCCAGGGCAAGTCGAGCCGGCTCTATCAGCGGCTGGTCTACAAGGAGCAACTCGCGGTCGGGCTCAACGGCGGATTCTACCTCCGCACCGATCCCTCCTCGTTCACGATCCGAGCCTCGGCCCGTCCCGGCGTGGCCGTGGAGACGCTGCGCGACGCCATCTATGACGAGCTCCGGCGCGTGCAAGAGGAACCGATCTCCGAGGCGGAGCTGCAGCGCGCGAAACGGGCCATCGAGGTCGAGCATCTCTTCGGGCAGGAAAGCAACGAGGAGATGGCTCAGAGCCTCGGAGTCGCCGCGATGCGGGGCGACTGGCGCGAGTACCTGACGTGGGCGGAGGATCACCAGCGCGTATCGACCGCGGACGTGCAGCGCGTGGCCGCCGAAGTGTTTCCAGAGACGCAGCGGACCGTGGGCTATCTGATTCCGGACGAGCACGCTCCCGCGCCCGATTCATTCCTCGAGGAAAGGTAGGACATGAGCAGCAAATCCCCGAGCGCTCCGCTGACCCTCCCGCACGTGCCGGTGCGTCGCGAAACGCTTCCCAACGGACTGACCGTGCTCATGCTCACGCGCCCCGATCTTCCGATCGTCTCGCTCAACCTGCTCCTGCGCGCGGGCCTCTGCCTGGAGAAGCGGGGTGAAGAAGGGCTGGCCCAGCTCACCACCTCGCTCCTTTCTCACGGAACGCGCCGTCGCAGCGCCACCCAACTCGCGGAGGACATCGACTCGCTGGGCGCATCCTTGGGCGTGAACAGCGATCGGGACTTCGCGAGCGTCGGGCTCTCGGCGGCGGCGGACGACGTCGATGCGGCCCTCGAGATCCTCGCGGAGGTCGCGACTCAGCCTGCGTT
>CAMPIC010000481.1 GCA_946886185.1 uncultured bacterium | reverse complement strand
GGTCCTCGCGACCTGGTTCGTGGTCACGGCGCTTCTCGCGCTGGTGGATATCAACGATCCCGATCTGGGCTTCCACATCGCGTGGGGCCGGCTCCTGCAGGATCACTTCGGCGCGGCGCGCGCAGAGACCTGGGGACAGGCTCCCGCGGTCACGCGCTACGCGTACAGTTACTGGCTCTACCAGGTCGCGGTCTCGTGGATGTACGACCACTTGGGGGCCGCTTCCCTCGTGATCGGACGCGCGCTCACGGTGCTCGCGGTGGCGGGGTCGGGCGTCGCGTTCGCGCGGCGCCTCGGGGCGACGTGGACCGGCTGTGCTCTCGGGCTCGTTCTCTTCACGCTCGTCTCTCACGAGCGCTTCGTGGATCGTCCCGATCTGCTCTCTCATCTCTTCTGGATGGTTGCGCTGTGGCTCCTGCTGCTGCACGCGCGCGATCGCCTCTGGCCGCTGCTCGCGCTGCAGGTGATTTGGGCCAACACGCACGTCTACTTCGGGCTGCTTCCTCTCCTCGCCGGCGTCACTTTGGGGGCGGGCTGGATCGAATCGCGCCGGCAGACCGAGGTCGAAGGAACGCCCGGACCACGCCGCATCGCGCTCTTCATGCTCCTGCTCGTGATCGCCGCTTCTCTGACGCCTTCGGGACCGGGCTCGTGGCTCACGCAGATCTCCATCGCGCGCTTTCTCACCGGAGACGCTCCGATCCCGGTTCCGATCCAGGAAATGGTGAGCCCGTACGTGGCAAGCGACCCATCGATCGCGCTCTGGTCGTTTCGCATCGCTATGCCGCTCCTGCTGGTCGGAGCCGTTCTGGCGCGAAGAGCGATCGGTCTGCCGCTCCTCGCAGCGCTCGTTCTGGCGGCTTTGCTCGGCGGCACGGCGCGCCGCGCGATGTCGCTCTTCGGATGCACGGCGCTGGTCGCGGCGCCGTTGATCGTGGACGCGGGACTTGCCTGGATCCGATCCCGGCGGACCGGGACAAAAGGCGCTGCGGCATCGGACGCGGGAACGATGGGTGCGGCGAGGGATGCGCGAGCCGGCGGCGCGATGTCCGCGAGCTCGCACGCAAGCGGCGCGATCGCGACGCTCCTGATGGTCGTTGCCTTCGTTGCCGGAATCGTCGGCGTGGTGGGGCTGATCAACGGGCGGATCTTTCTTGCTCAGGACAAGAATCTGCGCGTCGGGTCTTTCGGACCTCCCAACTATGGCGTCCGTGCCGCCGCCGCCTTCTTGCGAGACCGCCAGGTGGAAGGACCGATCTTCCACGCGCCGGTCCATGCCGGTCCGCTGCTCCTGGAGAACGGGAGTCGATCGGCTCCGTTCCTGGATGCGCGATGGCTCGGGACGCCGGAAAAGATCGACCTGTTCCTGCGGCTGCGCCAGGCGGACGACCGCACCATCCCGCCGCTGTGGGCGGAAGCATGCAACGCGCACCAGTTCCAGGCGGTGCTGCTCGATTTCTACGAGATGCCGGCTCTGCTCCGGCGGCTCTGGATCGATCCCGACTGGGCTCCGATTTTCATCGATGAGGGAGGAGCGGTGTTCGTGGCGCGCCGCGGACCCAATCGCCAGCTCGCGCGCACTCTCGAGCGCGGAGTGCGGGCCGCCGTCCTGGACGCTCCGG
Organism: uncultured bacterium; assembly: GCA_946886185.1. The sequence continues at coordinate 1,800 of CAMPIC010000481.1, read as the reverse complement.
CCGACGTGCAAGACCGGCTGGCGGAGGCGACGCGGCGATTCCTCGCATCTCCGCGCCCGTCCTTCTGGGAGCCGCTGCGATTTCCGTACGCGAGCTTTTACCGCGCGAACTTCGGGCTCCAGGTGCGCGAGCGCAAGATCGCTCAAGCCGCCTATTTGCAGCTCCTCTCGCATGAGGATGGATCGCTCTGGGCGAGTCCGCATCGGATCGACGTGATGGGCAATCTGCTCTGGTGCCTGCCTCCCGGAGAGAGCGAAGTGGGAATCGAGCTGCTCGGAGCGCTGCGCGCCGAGCCGTCGATGCCCGAACAGAACCGGCGCGCACTGCTCCTCGAGGAGATCGTGGCCAGGGCAATGCGGAACGATTCCGGTGGCGCGGAGGCGCTTGCCGAGCAGGTCTCACGGGACCGCGCCTTCTCGGCCCAGGAGCGCCAGTGGGCCTGGGCGCAAGTGGCTACGGGACGAGAACAGTCGCAGGACTGGGAAGGTTTGCTCGCGGCTCTGAAGCGAGCCGACCAGGAGCTGCCCGACTCTCCGCAAGTCTGGCGCTCGATCGGACTCGTGCTCGATCTGCGGCTCGAGCGCGCCGCCGAAGCCGCGGTTGCCTATCGCAAGTTCCTCGATCTGGGAGGCGCCGACTCGCTGGTGTCGCAGCGCCTGCGCACCCTCGAGTCACCGGATGCTCCGCGCAGCGCTCCGCATCACGAACACGGAACGCACGAGTAGCCATCGGCAACGGACAGCGTTGGGCAACACAGGCGGGGCGGCAACGAACAGCGTTGGGCAACACAGGCGCGGCGGCAACGGACAGCGTTGGGCAACACAGGCGCGCCGTCAACGGACAGCGTTGGGCAACACAGGCCCGCCGTCAACTGCCGAGCGGCATCACCGAGCGCCCGGGAGTGAGTCGGGTACGTGGAAGATGGACTTCACGCGTCCCCAGCTCGATTCCTCGACCGGGATGACGTCATTGATCTCCCACACCAGCCCGATGAAGCTCCGCAGGATCACCCGGCGGCTGCCCACCGCGAGCAGATCGTTGCCCGAAAACGCGACCGCGGTGAGATCGTAGTCGCCCGTCTCCGTGTCCATCGGAGTGTTGCCCACCTGCCAATTGGAGAAGTTGGACGAGGCGTAGTAGGCGCTCGCGTCTTCTCCCACCGCGATGGTCGCGGGGCCGACTTGCGCGAGGCCGCGCAGGTTGCTGGTAATGGTGGTTTCGGAGACGACCGGAGTCCAGCTCACTCCGTCTCCATTCGATCTCCACATCGCCCCGCCCGTTCCCACCGCGAGGAAACGGCCGGTGCCGGGCTCGGCGATCACCGCGTAGAAGCTTCGATCCTCGTCGATCGACACCACCTGCCAATCGTTCCCGTTGACGCCGCCCCGAAGGATCGTTCCTTCATCTCCCACCGCGACGGTCGAGGAGATCGAATTGGTCGCGACGCCGCGGAGCGTTCTGGTGGTGGGGCTGCTCACCGAGACCCAGTTGCCCCCGGTCTGGTCGGTCGCGCGCACGATGGCGCCCCCTTCTCCCACCGCGAGAAGCTGGGAGCCGATCTGCGTGAGGGCGTGGAGCGCGTTCGAGGAGGCGCTGGCGCGGCGAACGAACCCTGTCGCAGTCGGCGTCGAAGAGCGCCAGGCGCTGCCGTCCTCGGCCACGACCACGAAAAAGCCGTCCGAGGTCGCGAGCGCCGCGGTGTAGACGACCGACTCGTCGAATCCGGCCGCGGGGTTCCATGCGTTATGCGTTTCCGTGGAAAAGAGGATCGCGCCGTCGCCCACCGCGACTCCCGCGGCA
>CAMPIC010000480.1 GCA_946886185.1 uncultured bacterium | reverse complement strand
CTCTTTCGGGGCACCGCGGTGAATCGCTCCGCGCCTGCGCCGAGCTCATCGACGAGCTCAAGAAATGGGTGCCCATCTGGAAGCATCCGATTTCCGCGTGAAACACTCTCGATCTTCTCTTCCGGACCAGGAACACTCGCCGCGGGTGGATGCGCTGGATCTGACGGCGTCGCCCGAAGAGGTTTTCGCGAAATTCGCCCGATCGCCCGGACTGGCGTTTCTCGACACCTCGGCGCCGGCGGGGCAAACCGGCTCCGAAGGTTGGAGCGTCCTGACCGCCTTCCCCGTGGAAAGCTGCCTCGAGGAGCTGCCACGCGTCGTCATCGGAGCCGGATCTCCGAGCGGAGACATTCCGTTCACGACCGGATGGATCGGTTTCGCCTCCTACGAATCCTCTTCGCGATGGAACCCCGACCTCGCGCACCGCGCGCCCGCGAATGTCGCGCAAACCTGGTGGGGTCGGTACGCCGCCACTCTGCTGTACCGCCATCGTGATCGCCAGTGGCTCCTGGCTCGCCGATGCGGTGACGAAGGAGATCGAGCCGCGGCCCGACTCGAACAGTGCGCCGCAAGAAGAAGCTTCACCGTCCGCGTTCGTCACGACGACGGCGTGCCGGAAGGGTGGTTCTCGGCATCCGAGCCCCACGCAGCGCTGTCCGAAGAAGAGCATGCGGCCCGCGTGCGTGAGATCCTGCGCTGGATCGAACGGGGCCACATTTACCAGGCGAACCTGACCTATCCGATGGAGGCGGCATTCGCGGGAAATCCCGAAGCGCTCTTTCTGTCGCTCCGCACCCACAATCCGGCTCCGTTCGGCGCATTCCTGGCTCCGGTCGAAGGCGTGACCATCGTGTCGAGCTCGCCCGAGCTGTTTTTGCGACTGCGCGGAAATCGCATCCAGACTCGGCCGATCAAGGGGACGGCTCCTCGCCACCTGACCGACCGCTCCCAGGACCGTCTCCTCGCGCGCCAGCTCTTCCACAGCGAGAAGGACCGCGCGGAGCTGACCATGATCGTCGATCTCGAGCGGAATGATTTCGGCCGGATCTGTACTCCCGGAACGGTGCGAGCGCTGCCGTTTCCTCGCGTGGAGAGCTACGAGCGCGTGCACCATCTCGCCGCGACCGTGCAGGGCTCGCTCGCATCTCCGCTTTCCATGGAGGAGCTGTTCGCGAGCACGTTCCCCGGCGGGTCGGTCACCGGAGCGCCCAAGATCAGGGCGATGGAGATCCTGCGCGATCTCGAGGTCGCTCCACGATGGATCTATACCGGCACTCTGGGAACCATCGATGACCGCGGCCACGTCGATCTGGCTCTCATGATCCGCACTCTCTGGATCGACCGCGATCGAGTCACTTTCCACGTGGGAGGCGGGATCGTCGCCGACTCCGTCCCGGAGAGCGAATGGCACGAAACACAGCACAAGGCAGCGGCGATGCTGGCGGCGCTGCGTGCCGGAGCCGATGGAACCGCGCGCTTCGACGACGCGAGATCAATCCGCCGGCGTCGTGACCATCACGTTGTTGGAGACTGGGGAACGATTCCTTGATTCGTCCCAGACGATGACCGCGAAGTAGTACGTGGTCGACGGCTGCAGATCTTCCACCAGGATCGATTCGGCCGTCCCGGGCGGACCCGGAATCGGAGTCGTGGTCGGTCCACCCGCCTCCGTGTAGTTGTCTTCGGTGATCGGGCGATCGAATTGGAGAATGTCGTATCCGAACGCGGTCCCGGATGTGCCGTTGTCGCCCGACGCGGTCCAGAGCAGCTCCACCGAGCTGGAATCGACCCGCCCCACCATCAGGTCGGCGATCGCCGCCGGAGGAATCACATCCGTGGCGGCTTGCGTCGACACGGAATGGAAGTTCGAAACCCCGGATCGGTTGTCGGCGTCGTCCACCGACGCGACTGCGAAGTAATAAACGGTGCTCGGCGCCAGGCCGCTCACCACGATCCGCTCGGTAATCCCCGGCTCGCTCGGAGCGCCCGTCTCGAAGCGCGTCGCAGTTTGCCAGTTGTTCGCGTCGAGCTGTTCTGTGGAATAGCGGAGCTCATATTCGGAGACCGCTCCTCCGGTCTCGCCATCGTCTCCCGGAGCGGTCCAGTTCAGAGTGATCGCGGTGGTCGTGAGAGTGCTGTTCCTCAGATCGATGATCGCGGCCGGGGGAGTGGTATCGGGTGTCGGATCGACCATCTTGTCGCCGTCATCGTCGTCATCCCCGCATCCCCATGCCGTCGTCAGCGCGAGCAACAGCGCCGCGGCGAAGACGTGGCGGAACCTTCCTCGCCGCATGGACGAAGCCCCACGTCGCCACCCTCGACTGCCGAAACGGACCACCTTCACTCGACTCGTTCGAACCTGCATGAAACCTCCCCGAACCCCGAAACCGAAATCTGGACGACCGTACTCATCACCGCATCGAAGATGCTGCGCCTCCCGCGGCGGCGGAAACGAAGTTAGAGGGCGGACTGGAGTTGCTGGCTTCATCCCAGGCTCGCATCCCGAAATGGTAGACGACACCCGGCTCCAGACCAGTCACCTCGAAGCTCTCCTCCTCGCCTGGAGATTGCGGGATCGGCGTCTCCGAGAGGGCCCTTGCCGTGAGGAAATTGGTGGGATCGAGCGGCGTTCGGGAATGGCGGATTTCGTATCCCCATGCAGCTCCGTCGCCCCCGTCGCCGGCGCCGGTGGCGTCGTCGGTGTCGTTGCCGCTGCCGCCGTCATCGCCGCCATCCTCGCTGCCGTCGTCTCTGGGCGCGGTCCACGTCAGTCGGATCGCGCCTGGCCCCGCCGTCTCCGCCGCGAGATCGGTGATCACGGATGGCGGGTCGCTGTCGTCATCGGATCCAGGCACCACTTCCAACACGTTCGAGATCGGCGAGACGTTGGAATGGTCATCGAAGGCGCGAATGGCGAAGTAGTAAGTCCGACCTTCCTCGAGATGGATGACCTCGAAAACCTGCTGCCAGCCTGCAAAGCCGGGCGTGGGCTCTCCCCCGACCTGAGTCGAGCCCGACCAGGACTCCGGCGTGATCGGAGCATCGGAGTGCCGCAGGTCGTAGCGCCACGCGACTCCGGTCGAGCCGTCATCTCCAGGCGCGCTCCAGCGAAGCACCACCGATTGGGCGTCGCGGGAAGCAACCGAGAGGTCGGTGATCATCGCCGGAGGGATCTCGTCCGTCTCCGGAGGCGGCAGGGGAAGATCGTCGGAAGATTCGCAGGCCGCAATGAGCAAGGAGCAGCACGCCGCCAACAGAAAGGAGAATGCCGGTACTCTCATGACTCGTCCGATCCGCGCGACCGCCCCGGCTCCACAGATCGAGTGTACCCCGCTCCGGCCGCGGCGGGCAACGAACCGTCCGCTGGATCCGCGGCGATGGGCGACGAAGCATCCGCTGGATCCGCGGCGATGGGCAACAGAACCGTCCGCTGGATCCGCGGCGATG
>CAMPIC010000479.1 GCA_946886185.1 uncultured bacterium | reverse complement strand
CCTTCGAGGTCCCCGACCCCGGTGTTGGTGATCCGGAAGATGCGATCCGCGGACTGGCCGACTGCGACCGCCCCGAAATCGAGGTCGACTGGATCGACCTGACAAACAGGAGGCGGGACTCCCTCCCCGATCGCGATCAAGGTGTCGCACTCGGCGCCTGTATCGATCTCGCACTCATATGGCCCTTCGACGGTCGGGGAGAAGCGCACCGTGATGGTCGCCATCTCTCCGGCAGCTAGCTCGTACGCGGCCGAACCGATGATCGAAAACGCCTCGCACGCTTCCGTCACCACTCCGGAAAGAGTGCCCTCCCCCTGGTTCGTGATGGTGAAGGACAGATCGCGGAAGCGCCCCGTACCGACCTCGCCGAAGAGCAGAGAGGAGGGCGCCTCCGGGTCAGGCGTTTCGATTCCGCACGGCGAGGGCAGGGCCGCGGTTCCGCTGACCGGGAGCAGTCCGCAGTCGACCCCGAGATCGAGATCGCACTGCACCGAGCCCTCCGCGGTCGGCGAGAAACGGAGCGTGAACTCCTTGAACTCACCCGGGAGCAGGGAGTAGTCGGCGCTGTCGAGAATCGCGAATTCGGCGCAGGACTCGACGATCGCTCCCTCGAGGATCGCTCCGCCGTCGTTATGGATGACGAAGGTCGTATCGGCGAACGAACCGACCTCGACCGTTCCGAAGTCGATCGAGAGTGGCTCGACGCGGCATTGTGGCTGCGGACATGGATCCGGCTCACACGACGCGCCGTCCCCTTGATAGACGCCGCCCGCATCGGCGCATTCGACTTCCGCCATGACTTGGCACTCGCCCGCGACGAAGCAGCAGGCTCCCGTGGGAGGCGGGCAGGGATTCGGTTCGCAGGAAGTCGCGTCTCCCTGGTAGACGCCGCCTTCGAAGGAGCAGTCCTCCATCGCCATGATCTGGCAATCGCCCGAGGGGAAGCAGCATGCGCCTTGGACGATGGGGCAGGACGCAGTGCCCGGGATTCCAAATCCGAGCGAACCCAAATGCGCGACCGTGTCCACCTCCGCGGGTTCCGAATCATCCACGAAGATCGCGCCCTGAGTCGGATGCGGCATGAGCTCGAAGAGCGCCGGTTCGGGACCGGCCTGGATCGCGAACCAATAGAGCTCGACGAACGGCTCGGTTCGCGCCGTGGAGAAGGTGAGGGCGACTCCCGATCCGGAATCGGGCCAGGCCGGCTCGGGCAGCTCCAGATCGCTGCAGTTGCCTGAGTCCAGGATCGAGAGCTGCTCTGTGTCGTAGCTAAGGCCGAAAGACGCACCGGCGAGTCGAGACGAACTAGGGAACGCCGCCATCACGTGCGCGACCATCGTGCTTCCCGCGGGCGCTTCCGAGTCTACGTTCGCGCAGCTGGTCGCTTCGGCCAGTCCGCAGTAATCCGTGTCCGCGGAGTAGATGAGGCCTTCAGAAACGGAGATGACCAACGTCCCGCCCGCGTTGGGCCCCGCGGACGCCGTTACGCTCACGAAAACCGAGAGGGTCAGACAAAGGAGAATCGGACGGATGAGTCGATGCACGTACAGGAGCCTCCGTGAACGACCGGAGTGAAGTCCCCGTCATCGCCCCTCGACCTGCGAGTCAAAACTACCGTCCAAGGATAGGACAGGGCCGGTCCCGGCAGCAACGCGCGGGGCCCGATCCCGGCAAGCCAGATCCGGGGATCGCCGCCCGGAAAGCCTCCGCCCCGAGGGGAAGGAAGCGCTTCCATTCGGTAGAGCCGGCGCCGGACTCGTCGGAGCGCTCCGTATCTCAGACGGACAGCGCTTCCATCCGGTAGAGCCGGCGCGCGGAGTTGCGGAGCGGCTGGGAGTCGAGGATCCGGTACACGGTGGAGAACGCGCGTTCGAATCCCTCGGGAGTGTAGTCGGGGAAGATGTCCGGCCGTGAGGCGAGGAGGACCTTCACCTTGGGATCTTCCTTGGGGACGAACTCGATGATGAGGTGGCGGGCCAGTTCCGCGAAACAGCGAGCCACTTCCGCGAGCGGGACATTGTTTCCGATCGCGAGATGGTGGACCAGGGCGAGCGCCATCGCAGCGTCCGCGGGGCCCCGCTCCTTCATGGAGAGTCGCTCCCGATTCGCCCATCCGAGCGCCGGACTGGGGTTGGTCAGATCGCACTGCAGCGGGAGCAGGTTCGACTCGCGCTCGCGCACGATCTGGCGATAGCAAAGCTCGACCGCGCCGGGATCGAAGTCCCAGGCGACCGTCTGGATTCCCTGGCTGCTCGCCAGGCGACTGTGCATCCCCGTGTTGGCGCCCAGATCCCACAGGGTGCGAGGATGGCACGCAGCGAGATACGCGCGGATCAGCTCCTGCTTGTGCTCGAAACCCTCGCGCTCGTAGCTGTCTCCCTCGTAGTACTCGCTCCAGGTGGTGCCGTGCGGATGCCACTTCAGCCCTTGGACCGCGCCGCGCAGACTCTCGATGAAGGCGCCGAGGGCTTTCTTGCTCATCGTCTTCGCCGGAGCTTTGCGGGTAGGAGCAGAGCCATCCGCGGCGTGCCGGCGCTGCATGCGCGCGTGCGCATGGACGTGGAGCTCGAGTCCGAACTTCAAATGGCTCGAGACGGGAAGGAGCTTGGAGGCCAGATCGAGCGGGATGCCGTCGATTTCGGTTCGGAAAAGCTGGCTCAGCCGCACATCGCGCGTCGACATCAGGGCGAGCGGCGCCAGGAAATGCTGACAAAACTGCCGATACGCCACCCAGGGAGACCCTTCCGGATACCGTTCGAACGACAGGGTGTCGATGAACACGGGGCGCCCGTGGACGAACTGCACGTTATAGGCGCTCGCGTCCTTGAGCCAAAGGCCCCGTGCGAGCGCTTTCTCGAAGAGATCGAGCGTGAGGAGCGCTGCATCCTTGAGCTGGCCGAAGCACCACTCATACGGATAGGAGATGAACGGCACACGCTCGGGCCGCAGCACTTTCCAGGCGCGCGGGCGTCCCGACTCGGTTGCGGAAACTTCCTCATGCGGAATGAGCAAGCCTGCTTGCGCGAGATCAGCGTAAAGCCCCGACTCCATCAGCAGTGCGTAGTGGGGCGCATACTGTTCCGCAAGCTCGCGATAGAGCACGCCGCGATACTGGAAGAGAGAGCCGCTCGGATCGCGGAACGACCCTGGAACAGGAAGCGCCGCCTCCGCCGGGCGAAGCTCCTCGGAACCGTCGATCACTTCTCCGGCGACCCCTTGTCTCGCCGGAAGAATCCGAGCACCCGGGCGATCGAGCGGCGGAAGACGACCGAGGCCGTGACCAGGCCGGCGGCGAGGATCTGGAGGATCATGCTTCCCGATCCGGGATCCAGGTAGGCCTGCGCAGGCTGGGGCGTAACCAGGAGGAAACATCCGATGAGGAGGGCTGAGTCGGCGAGGAGCGACGTGCGATGCTACATGTTCACCTTCTTGACCTCGATCAGGGGCAGTCA
>CAMPIC010000478.1 GCA_946886185.1 uncultured bacterium | reverse complement strand
AAGCCACGTCGAGCGACCGAGCCGACCGCCGCTTCTCGTGCACGCCGTCTCGCCGAAAAGCGGCAGCGCTCCATGATCAAACGTGGCCGGACGCAGGAGATCGAAGAGTGAGCGGAACCTTCCGTCTCACCCGCGGGCGCGCCCTCGGATTGGGTTGGATCGTCTTCGCACTTTTCTATTCGCTTCAGTCGTACACCTTTCACCTGAGCGTGGGCAGGCCGATCCAGATCCCGCAGTTCCTCTTTACGGAGGCGCTCTTCGTGGGGCTGCTCGCCCTGCAGACGCCGCTCATCCTCGCGCTCGCAGCGAGATTCCCGATCACCGGAGCTCATCGCGGAAGGCACATCGCGCTCCACGCGGTGAGCGGGCTGGCCCTGGGGTTCGGGCACCGTTTCGTGGTCGAGGCGGTCTCGCGCTCCATGCGTGCGACTCCGGAGCAGCCATTTCAATGGGAACGGGTCTGGCAGGCGTCTCTCGGATCGTTCGAGCTCGGGGTCTTCGCGTACCTCGCGGTGCTCCTGGCGACTTCGTTCTGGGATTACTACGCGCGCTACCAGGCGGAGCGCCTGCAGGCGGCGCACCTCCGCGCCGACCTGAGCGCGGCTCAGCTCGAGACACTGCGCATGCAGGTGCAGCCGCACTTCCTGTTCAACACGTTGAACGCGATCTCCATCCTCATCGAAGAGAATCCGCGGATCGCGCGGTCGATGATCGAATCGCTGAGCGACTTCCTCCGCGCCACGCTCACCGAAGGTTCCAGCCAGGAGATCCCGCTCTCCCGCGAGGTCGAGCTGCTCCGCAACTACCTCCGCATCGAGCAGACGCGGTTCGGCGACCGCCTCCACGTGCAGGTAAACGTGGATGAGGAGGCGGGACGCGTGCGGGTGCCGACCCTGCTCTTGCAGCCGCTCGTGGAGAATGCGATCCGTCATGGGCTGGCGCGCCGGCCGGGGCCCTCCCGGCTCGAGATCGAGGGATCGCTCTCCGACGGCATTCTCCTTCTCGCCGTGCGCGACCGCGCGGAAGCGACGTCGCGTTCCTCAGATGCGAGCCCTGCGGCTCAGGAGATCGGAACCGCATCCGAGAGCCGAATCGAGCGCACACTCCGCCACGCGTCCCACACGGCACTCGATATCGGATCCGACACGACGTCCGACGGAACCGCCGGCAGCGGAGCCGAACACGCATATGGCGGCTCGTCCGACACTCACGGGCTCGGAATCGGGCTGCGCAATACCCAAGCGCGCCTGGCGCAGCTCTACGGAGACGCGCAGAGCCTCACGCTTCACCGACTCGGACCCGGAGAGCTCGCCGGCTCGGAAGTCGAGGTTCGGATTCCGAGCGAGCCGAACCGATGAAGCCCTTCCGGATCCTGATCGCGGACGATGAGCCTCTCGCCCGCAGCGGACTCGCGCGGATGATCGTGCACGTTCCCGACTTCGAGCTGATCGCGCAGTGCGCCGACGGAGGGGAAGCGCTGGCGGAGATCCAGCGCACCCGGCCCGACCTCGCGCTGCTCGACATCGAGATGCCGGGACTGGATGGATTCTCGGTCCTGACTGCGCTCGCCCCCGAAGAACGCCCCCTCGCAATCTTCGTGACCGCGTACGACGCACACGCTCTGCGCGCGTTCGACGTCAACGCGGTCGATTATGTGCTCAAGCCGGTCGTGCAAGACCGGCTCGCCGCCGCTCTCGCCCGCGCCGCGGCTCGGCTGCGCGCATTGGAAGGACGGGCCGGCCTCTCCGACCACGACCTCGAACGGCTTGCCTCTCTGGTCCGCGCTCGACCGGTCTATCTCGACCGGCTCCTGGTTCGTTCCTCGACCGGGGGGACCATCCTACCCGTCTCCGAGGTCGTCTATATAGAAGCGGACGGCGATTACGTGAAGCTCCATCGCGGGCCGGGACACGAGTTGATGCGCTCGACGCTGCAGTCTCTGCTGGATCGGCTCGACCCACGACAGTTTGCGCGCATCCACCGGTCCTTCGCCGTGCGTCTCGATCGGATCACCCGGATCGAGGGAACGGCCGGCGACGGCGCGGTCATCCTCGACGACGGAACGGAGCTCCCGCTCAGCCGGACCTACCGCGAATCGCTTCTCGCCGCCTTCGACCGCCGTTGACAGTTCCGTCCACCGTCCCACTCGTCCGATCGGCCCTCCCCTTTTCCGGCTGCAATCCCTATCCGATTCGCGCGCGCGCAGCGGTTGAGTCGCCCGGTTCGACCTGCCTCCGCGACGGTTTGCCGCGCCGCCGCGACTCCTCATCGCATCCCGCGCACAGCGCCGGTCGCGCGCCCTAGCCTTGGGTTCACCTGGGTTGGATCGAACCGATACCGTGAAGGAGACGCCCATGCGCCTGATCCCTCGTGCTTCCGTCCTTTCCCTCTGGCTTCTCGGATTCCTCTCGGCCGCGAGCGTTCCGGCCGTCTTCGCGCAGAGCTTCACCCGCATCCTCGATGGACCGGCAGTGAGCGACGGAGGCGGATCACGCGCGGTGGTGTGGGTCGATCATGACTTCGACGGCGATCTCGACCTCTTCGTTTCCAACGGACCGGATCCGGGAGAGCCGGCCTTCCTCTATCGCAACGATGGAGCGCCCGACTGGACCTTCACCAAGATCACCGACCAGCCGATCGTGCAGAATGCCGCGCGCGCCGACGGAGCGAGCTTCGGCGACTGCGACAACGACGGAGACCTCGATGCCGTCATCGCAACCTGGTACGGAGACGCCAACCTGTTCTACCGCGGCGAAGGAGCCGGCGCCTTCAGCAGAGTCCTGGACGATCCGATCGCGACCATCGGCACCTACTCCGAGACCTGCTCGTGGGGAGATTACGACGGCGACCACGCTCTCGATCTGTACGTCGCGAACAGCGGCAACGCGACCGCCGTTCCGAACCTGCTCTATCACAACGACGGCGCCGGATCGTTCACCCAGGTCGCGATCTCCCCGGTCACGACGGATGCGCGCCGCACGCGAGGAGTCAACTGGGTCGACTACGACAATGACGGCGACTTTGACCTGCTCGCGGTGAACGAGTCGAACCAGCACGAGAATCTCTATCGCAACGATGGAGGCGGCGCGTTCACGGCGGTGGCCGGCGATCCGCTGGTGATGGCGGCGGGAAGCTCCTGGACCGCGAGCTGGGCCGATCTGGACGACGACGGCGACCTCGACGTCTATGTGGGGAACTCGAACAATCAGAACGATCTGCTCTTCACCAACGATGGCGATGGGACGTTCACGCAGCTCGCCGGCGATCCGATCGTGACCAGCGCGGGATGGACGGCGTGCAGCGGGTGGGGCGACTACGACAACGACGGGGATTTAGATCTGTTCACCACCAACGCCTACGGCACGACCCAGAAACAGAACTTCCTCTTCACGAACCGGCTGCGCGAGACCGGCACCCTCTCGTTCGTCCGGGTCACGGGAATTCCGATCGTCACCGACTTGGGCTGGACCTAT
>CAMPIC010000477.1 GCA_946886185.1 uncultured bacterium | reverse complement strand
GCCGGAGCCGGGCGCCGCGTCGCTCGCGATCTTCGACATCCAGGGAAGGCAGATCGCGAAGCTGATGGAAGGAAGACTCCCGGCCGGCAAGCACATGCTGACTTGGGAGGGGCGGGACGCGGCGGGGAGAGAAGCGCCGACCGGCGTCTATCTCGTGCGCCTCGACGCCGGCGGATATCACGAGTCCCAAAAGATCGTGATCTACCGCTGAGCTTTCAAGCTTTCATCTGCTCGTGCACACGGTTCAGACGAGCGCGGCTGCGTTTTCATCCGCTCGGGCACGCGATCTGCTGACGGCTGCGGCCTCGGATCAGCCTTTGGAGGCGGGTGAGCCGCCTCACGACGGGGGATCGAGCAGGTCGGCCCACGATTCGCGTTCCATCGGGCGTCCCCACCGGTCGTAGAGCTCGATCAGCTTCTCCACCGCTTCACGATATCGCTGGTGTTCGGTGCCGAGCGCTTCTTTCATCACGCGCTCCGCTTCGAGAAGCTCACGCTCCGCTTCGGAGAATCGACCCAGCGCCGTAAGCGCGCTCCCGTGGCGGATCAGGGCGACTCCGGTGCGCCAGTGACCCTCAGGGAGGCCGGAGCGGCTGTGCTCCAGCGCTTCCTGCAAGATCGGTTCGGCTCGGTCCGCGTCCCCTTGGCCCATGACCGCGCCGCCGAGAATTCCCGAGACCGACAGCGAATAGAGATGCTCCGGTCCGAGCGTGCGATGACAGATCTCCTGGATCGGGCGGGCTTCCCGCTCTGCCTCTTCCCACTTCTCCATCCGCGCGTACAGGAGCGCGAGATTGATCCGGCTCACGATCGTTCGCTGGTTCTCGTCGCCGAGCGTCTTCGATCGCACCTCCGCGACGTGGCGGGTGAGCGGCTCCGCCAGCTCGAGCAGCCCCATGTCGGAATAGAGGAGCGCCAGGTTGTTCACGTAGCCGAGCGTGGTGGCGTGGTCCGGCCCCCAGACACGCCGGGCGACTTCGACGGAGTGTTCATACAGCTGCCGCGCTTCCTCGTATCGCCCCAGCTCTTCGTACAACCCCGCGAGGTTCTGCTCGGACGCGATCGTCTCCGGATGATCAGGCCCGTATTCAGCCCGGTCTTCCTCCAGGGATTTCTCGAGCAGCCGTTCCGCCTCTTCATACTTGCCGAGCGCGCGCTCCACCGAAGCGAGATCCGCCACGATCCCGCGTGTGGCGGGATCCGCGGGCCCGAGAACGCGCTCCGCCCGATCCCGGGCGATGACCAGCACACTCTCCGCCTCCGCGTTCCGCTCGAAACGGAAGTACACCTCTCCCAGGGTGCGCAGAGTGCGGATGGTCTGAGGATGCTCCGGGCCGAGCACGCGGGTGCGCGCCTCCAATACCCGCGCGGAGGTCGATTCGGCCGCGGCGGATTCGCCCCGATCCATGAGCGAGATCGCGAGACCATGCTCCGCCTCGAGCGTGAGGGGATTGTCCTCTCCCAGATGCTCGCGACGGAGGGCGATTGCCTTTTCGAAATTGCGATCGGCGGCGTCGTACTCCCCGAGCGCCCGATAGGTCGCCCCGAGCGTGCCGTAGAGCGAAGCCCGCGTGAGCGGCTGATCCTGGAAGTCCTCATCGAGCTGCCCGTCGGCGTGGTCCAGGAGCTCGCGCACCGTCGCTTCGCGACCGAGCTCCATCGGCGACACGGATCCGAGCATCTCCTGAAGGAACTGCGTCACCGCCTCCGCTTCTGACTGAGCGATCCTGGCCTGCGTACGCTGGCGGTTCGATTCGAGCAGAGCGAGCGTGAGCGCGCCGCCCGCGATCACCAGCCCCAGGAACACCGAGCTCACCGCGGCGAACGCGACGCGATGCCGGCGCACGAACTTTCGTAGCCGGTAGAGGGTGCTGGGCGGACTCGCTTCCACCGGTTCGTCGGAGAGATGCCGCTGGATGTCCTGGGCAAGCTCCGAAGCAGTCTGATAGCGACGCGTCCGATCCTTCTCGATCGCGCGGAGCGTGATCCAGTCGAGCTCGCCGCGCAGCCGGCGCGTCAGCACCCATGGATCGACCTGCCTCCGGGTCGCGATCGCCAGGACTGCATCGGTGACGCGCGAAAGTCGCGAGCTCGGCGCCGCCGGTTCGGAGTTGCGCAGCAGCGAGGAGACCTGCTCCGGAGTGACGTTGCGCAGATCCTCGATCGGGATCGGGAGATGTCCCGAAAGCAGCTCATAGAGGATCACGCCGAGGGCGTACACATCGGTCGTGGTGTCCACGTCGAGGCCGGTCCGCTCCGCCTGTTCGGGACTCATGTACGCGGGAGTACCGATCATCTGCCCTTGCATGGTGTAGAGCGTCCGATCGGTGAGATGGGTCGAGGTCGCCTTGGCGACTCCGAAGTCGATCACTTTCGGAACGGCGCGCCCGTCCACTACCGTGACCATGATGTTCGACGGCTTGAGATCGCGGTGGATGATGCCGCGCTGATGCGCATGCTGCACCGCCATGCAGGTCGGGATGAAGAGCTCGAGCCGCTCGTCCACCGTCAATCGATGGCGGTCGCAATACTCCGTGAGCGGCTCTCCCTTGACCAGCTCCATCACGAAGTACGGACGGCCCTCGGGAGTGGCGCCCGCGTCGAGGACGCGCGCGATGTTGGGATGGTCCATGAGCGCGATCGCCTGGCGCTCCGCGTCGAAGCGCGCCAGCACCGCGTCGGTGTCCATCCCCGCTTTGATCACTTTGACAGCCACTCGACGCCGGAGCGGTGCCGTCTGTTCCGCCTCGTACACGATGCCGAATCCTCCCTCGCCGATCCGATGCAGGATTCGATACGGGCCGATTTGGGTCGGATCGGTCAGACGGGTGCCGGTGGGAGCGAGTCGAATGGGTGGGCGCTCGAGAAAGGTGGCGGCTTGACGCAGATGATCGAAGAGCGACTCCACATCGGCCGCCAGCTCCGGCTCGTTCGCGCACTGCTCCCGGATGAACGCGGCGCGCTCCGGCTCGGGAAGCTCCGAAGCGAGCTCGAAGATTTCCGCGGCGCGGCGGGAGCGGTCAATCGACATCGGGACCACCGGATTCATGGGCGGAGCGTCCCTCGCCTTGCAGCTCCCGATGGAGGCGAGCCACGCAGTACTTCCACTCGCGGTCCACAGTCCGGACCGAGACACCGAGCAGCTCGGCGATCTCCTCCCGCTCCAGACCGGCGAAGAAGCGCAGCGAGACGATCGAAGCTTTCCGAGGATCCTCTTCCTGCAGCCGGTCGAGCGCTTCGTCCAGGCCCAGGAGATCCACATCCGGCGCCTCGATCGCGATGTCGATGTCGTCCAGATCGAGGTTGGCCTGACCCCCGCCCCGTTTCGCCGTGCGCTTGCGGCGCGCTTGCTCGACCAGGATCCGACGCATTGCGATCGCCGCCGCTCCGAAGAAGTGCGCGCGGTTCTGCCAGGGGGTGTCCGTCGAAGAGAGGCGCAGGTACACCTCGTGGACCAGCGCGGTGGGCTGCAGAGTC
>CAMPIC010000476.1 GCA_946886185.1 uncultured bacterium | reverse complement strand
GACTGATTCGACCAGCGGTCTGACTGATTCGACCCGCGGTCTGACTGATTCGACCCGCGGTCTGACTGACTGGATTGCGTCCAGCGCGGCGTTGCGGTTGCCGGTGCCGATTGCGATTGCGGGCGCACGGTGCTCGCCTTCTGACCGCGATGGATCGGCCAGACTCGCGATTCGGACGTGGATCGATCTGGCGGACGCCCTCCTCGCGTCGGCGATGTGGGCAGAACCGCGGCTCGACGCCTATTCGGTGATCGCGGAGCACGGGTCCAGCGAGGACGAGCTGCGCTTCGTGGAACAGTGCTGGACGGACTTCGCGAAGAAGCAACTGTCCACTCGTGAACGCTCCGAGCGTGTAGGCCTGTTCGGGGTCTCGATGATCGCCTATCACGAAGCTGGAGCCGATGCCCCTCTTGAGCTCGGAATCGCGCTGGCCACGGCAGTCGCATACGGAGGACTTCTGGAGGGAGTCGATGCGAACGAAGGCGTCGCAGCGAGGACCCGCTCTGCAACGATCGCGGAAATCGCGGAATCCACGACCTTCGTCCTCCCGGTCGAATGCGATCTGTTCCTCGACATCGCGAAGCTTCGCGCTCTCCGCCAATGTTGGTCGTTCTTGCAGACTTCGTGCGGAGTCGGGCCTCGGGCTGCGCGCATCCATGCGGTGGGATCGCGTCGCGTGATGACGGAGCGAGATTCGTGGAACAACATCCTGCGCGCTACCGAGCAGTGTTGGGCGGGCATCCTCGGAGGAGCGAACTGGATCACCGCGCCCTGGTTCGATGGGATCGGCGGAGATGCCGCTCGTCGCCTCGCTCGCAACACTCCGATCATTCTTCGAGAGGAGTGCCATGTCGATGCAGTACTCGATCCCGCGGGCGGATCGTACGCGCTCGAATCGCTCACGGAGAGCCTCGCGGAAGCAGCCTGGAGAGAGTTGCAAGCCATCGAAGCGCAGGGCGGGCTCCGATCGGCGCTCCTGTCCGGATGGTTGCATCGACGCGTCGAGGAATGTCGCAAATTGCGAGAGCCGCCGCTCAGGAATCGTTCGCGACTCATCACCGGGATCAGCGCATACCCACTCGTGGATGAACAGCCGCCCTCGAGCGCAGGCGATCGCAGACCGCGGAAAGATGCCACGACCCAGGCTGCCGCATCGCGGGAGGAGCATGCCTTCCCCGGGTCAGCAGATCGACTCAACCGCGACTCAGCGGACACATCGCGCAATAGAAAGACGAGTGAGCCACCAGCCGACGCAACGCGCCGCATCGAAGCTTTCCGGCCGCATCCGGATTCGGCGATGTTTGAATCGTTGCGTGACCGCACGGACGCGTTGACCTCGCGCGACGGACGTCGACCGACCGTATTCCTCGTCGGCATGGGATCTCGCGAAGAGCGGCGAGACGCGCTACGTTTCGCGCGCGAACTGCTCGCCGTGGGCGGCATTCTCGCGGTCGACCAGCAAGCCGTCGGCAAAACCAATTCAGTGGACCAGCCCGACCGCGTCGCGGTCCGCGCTACCGACCAGCGAGACGATGTCCGCACGGACGGTCCAACAACCCACGGTGTCAGCGACGACACTGCCGAGATCGTCGCTCGGTTTCGCGTGAGTGGAGCGTCGGCAGCTTGTCTGTGCGGACCGGATGCGGAACGGGATGCTCTCGTATCAGACATGGATCGCAGAGAATCGGATACTGCGTCCGCACTCCCATCTGCACTGAAAGCCGCGGGCGCAAAGATCGTGCTGGCTACTCGCACATCTTCCAAACCGGTCGCGACACCTGACCGCGACGTCGATGCCTTCATCCATCCCGGATGCGACGCCGTGACCGCCCTTTCGCGAATCCTCGATGCGCTGGAGAGGCCGGGATCATGATCCCAGATCTCTCCAAGATCGACTGGCCTGGTTCCCAAACCGTGCGGACTCCGACAAACCCGCAGCCGTCTCGCTCGACCGACACTCCAGCCTGGCTCACTCCGGAAGGAATTCCCGTTCGCCGCGTCTACACGGCGGCTGATCTCGAGGGGCTCGACCATCTCGGCGTGCCTCCCGGATTTCCTCCCTACGTGCGCGGGCCGTATCCGACCATGTATGTCGGATCTCCCTGGACGATCCGCCAGTACGCCGGGTTCTCCACCGCGGAAGAGTCGAACGCGTTCTATCGGCGCAATCTCGCCGCGGGACAGAAGGGTCTTTCCATCGCCTTCGATCTCGCCACGCATCGGGGGTATGACTCGGATCATCCACGCGTGGCGGGCGATGTCGGGATGGCGGGAGTCGCGATCGACTCCATCCTCGACATGCGGATCCTCTTCGAAGGCATCCCGCTCGATCGAATGAGCGTTTCCATGACCATGAACGGCGCGGTCCTGCCGGTGATGGCGCTCTTTATCGTGGCGGCGGAGGAGCAAGGCGTCTCACCGGAGAAGCTCGCGGGCACCATCCAGAACGACATCCTCAAAGAGTTCATGGTCCGCAACACCTACATCTACCCGCCCGCCCCGTCCATGCGCATCGTCTCGGACATCTTTCGGTACACCGCGCATCGCATGCCCAAGTTCAACAGCATCTCGATCTCGGGATATCACATGCAGGAAGCCGGGGCGACTCCCGATCTGGAGCTCGCTTATACACTCGCGGATGGGCTCGAATATGTGAAATCCGGTCTGGCCGCGGGTCTGGACATAGACCGGTTCGCTCCCCGGCTCTCGTTCTTCTTCGCCATGGGGATGCACTTCTTCATGGAAGTGGCCAAGCTCCGGGCGGCCCGGCTGCTCTGGGCGAAGCTGCTCGCCCCGTATGCGCCGAAGGATCCGCGATCCCTCATGCTTCGAACTCATTGCCAGACTTCCGGATGGTCGCTGACCGCGCAGGATCCATTCAACAACGTGATCCGCACCTGCGTGGAAGCGATGGCGGCCACGCAGGGTCAGACACAATCCCTGCATACCAACGCATTCGACGAGGCGCTGGCGCTTCCGAGCGATGATTCCGCGAGAGTCGCCCGCAACACGCAGATCCAGCTCCAACAGGAAACGGGCACCTGCGCGACCGTCGATGTCTGGGGAGGCAGTTACTTCGTGGAACGGTTGACCCACGATCTTGCCCGCCGCGCTCTCGAGCACATTGCCGAGATCGAGGAACTGGGAGGGATGGTGCGCGCGATCGAAGCGGGACTGCCGAAGCTGCGCATCGAGGAAGCGGCCGCGCGTACCCAGGCGCGCATCGACGCGGGCACGCAGACGATCGTGGGCGTGAATCGGTACCGCCGCGCCTACGAGGAGCCAGTCCAGGTTCGCGTCGTCGACAACGAGCGCGTTCGCGAGGCGCAGATCGCACGTTTGACCGCGCTGCGCGCTGCTCGCGACGGCGCCGCCGTCGCCAACAGCCCGCAGCGCGGTAAAACGAGCGAGCTGCGCCTAGAGAACGCGCTCGTTGGCGTCGACGCGACCAAGCACTGGCTGCTCGTAGGCGCGGCGGTA
>CAMPIC010000475.1 GCA_946886185.1 uncultured bacterium | reverse complement strand
CTCCGAGCCCGCGCGTTCCGCGGGCATGCGCGCGTCTACCGCGACCGGATCGCTCATGCTCTCGGCGCCCGCCAGCCCGAGTTCGAATCGCTCTTTGGTCTCGTGGAAGCAGCGCGGGCCCGCGCGTTTCGGGAACGCAGGAATCTCCTTGCTCCCCGAGCCGGCATGGCGCCGCCGGCGCGAACCCTTTCGTCCGGCTCCCCGGTGAGCGATGTGGAACGGAAGGTCAAGTGGCGAGAAGAGGCGGACACCGCGCGGGCGCGCCTCGGTTTTCTCGTGCAGAGAATGGAGCGGCTGCAATACGACCCGGATCGAACGAGCGCCGAAGCTGCGATCGCGGGGCTGCGCCGCGAGATTGCCTCCTTGGAACGCCGGGTCATGGCGACTCTTCGAGAACGCTCGATGCACGTGGAGGCGGACGCGGCAGTGGCGCGGGGCGGAGTGGCGGTGCCGCTCGACACGGTCGAGCGCGCCCTCGCCTCCGATGAGTATCTGGTGGAGTATTTCGTGCTGCCCGACCGCATCTTGGCGCTCGTGCTCGGGATGGGGGAGCGGCGGACGGTCGTGCTCGATGCGCCGCTCGCGGATCTGCGCGCGACCGTGCAGCGCTTCCACGCGCAACTCGACACCCTGGCGTTGACCTCTGGCCGACCGATTCCCAACGTCCCGTTCCTGAGGCGATCGGCGGACGATCTCTTACGCCGGATGTACGATGCATTGCTCCGGCCTCTGGGAATCGAAAGAGCAGCGAAGCTCTCCATCGTGCCGCATCGTTTCCTGCACGGGATTCCCTTCGAGTGCTTGCATCGCGGCGATGGATACCTCATCGACCGCTGCGTCATCCGGCGCAGCCCTTCCGCTGACTTCCTGGTCCGAGGCGCGAGCTCTCCTCGTGACGGCGCGATCGTTTTGAGCGGATTGGTCGAGCAAGGGCCCGCGTTCGTCGAATCGGAGCTGCGGGCGGTCCGCGAGCAACTGGCCGGGAGAAGGATCGTCGAGTTGCGAGATGCCTCCGCGCCCGATCTGCTGCGCGCCTTCGAGGAGGCTCGCTGGATCCATCTCAGCACCCATGGCGTGTTCCGCGAGGACAACCCGATGTTTTCCCGCCTCAGCACGCGGGGGGACGCGCTCTTTCTGATCGACCTGCTCGAAAGACGGATCGACGCGGAGATGGTGGTGCTCTCGGCCTGCAACTCCGGTCAGGTGTTCTCGGGTGAAGGAGATGACCTCTCGGGAGTCGCGCATGGTTTCTTGGCAGCCGGAGCGAAACGGCTCGTCGCGAGCATCTGGCGCGTCCATGACCAGGCCACACGCGACTGGATGGCGACCTTCTACCGGGAAATGGCGCTGGCCCGGCCGGCGGAGGGAGACCACCCAACCCTCGCATCGACTGCGCCCCCTGAAGCGCGACTCATGGTGTCTGGCGAGCGCGACCGGGCGTCCGAGACCGTTTCTCTCGAACCATCGGGGCACGACGTGGGCGAGATGCTGCGACGGGCGTGTGTCCAGACTCGTGAGATGTGGGATCATCCATTCTTCTGGGGCGCGTTCTGCCTGTACGGATGATCATCGCGGATCCGCTCGGCGTTCCGGTTTCTTCCGCGATGGAAGGAGGAACTTCGATGCCCACCGCGCCCGAGTCGAGCTCGCAATCTGAGGAGGGCCAGCGCTGGGAAGCGGCCGACCCGCATCGGGCCGCCCGGTGGCTGGAGACGTCCGCCCATCCCTGGTGGATCGGCGGCGGTTGGGCGATCGATCTGTTTCTTGATGAGACCACGCGCCCACACCACGATCTCGACGTGGGGATATTTCGCCGGGACGAGAGAGAGGTCCGGAGCCTATTCCCGAGTTGGGAGTTCGCTTCGGCGCATGCCGGTCGTCTCGATCCGCTTCCGCTGGAAGAAGCCTGTCCGCTCGAATCCCACTCCATCTGGTGCCGGCCCGCGGGCGCCGGAGCGTGGCTTCTGGAGCTCGTTCTCGAAGAAGCCGAAGGCGAGGAGTGGGTGTTCCGTCGGGATCCTCGAGTCCGGAGAGAAGCCCGTTCGATCTGGCGTGGTTCGAAGAGTGGGTTGCCGATCTTGGCGCCGGAGATCGAGCTCCTCTACAAGTCGAAAGCGATCCGCGGGAAGGATCAGCACGACTTCGAGGCCGTCGCGCCTCATCTATCGGCGGAGGCGCGTGGTTGGCTGAGCCATGCCCTCTCCTTGGTGGCGCTTGGCCATCCCTGGATCGAGGAGCTCCGCGGGCCCTGAAAGACGAAGACCCGCTGCCGTTTATCGGCGCGGGTCTTCTCGATCCTGTCACGCGTACTGCGTGGATCTATTCAGAAGCTCGATCGACTCACCAACCGGCGCGGCCGAACTGGTAGATCACGATGCCGATGAGGAAACAAGCCGTTCCGATGATCATTTGAGCAACCTCCTGCTATGTTGGCCCGCTTTTCTTGGTTCCGGTCCGGGATCCCCGCCAGAACCACCGTCGAAGACAAATATAGAAAGGGCGGTGCCATTTTTGCGCGAGGCCGCTCAATGAGGCGTTAAGACGTTGGCTGTTAATGAGATAGTGCAGTGAAAAATATTCCTGGCCCAATTTTGAGTCGCGATTTTCGGCGCACGTAGTCAAGTCGAGTTGACGTACAAAATAGGAGATTCCCCTGAGTTTTGCTCCTAAGCCCCGAATCAATTGATAGATAGCTTCATAGTAAAGCCCTAGTGACCTGGATGAGGCCTTCTGTCGTTATTTGCTGACAGTTGCGTGAGGGGGATCCGGACCCGCTTCGCGCGACGCGACTCAATGCTGAGTCAGGCGGGCGGGAGTGGGAAAGGGACCGCGAGCGGGCCGAATGGATGGCTCTTCCGCGCGGAACCACGCTGCCGAAGCGCTCGACGGGCGTTGGATCCGGCCCCATACTTCCTCGATCGCCGTCGAGACCAACTCCACGGTCGGCGGCAGGGTGTGGGAGCACCCGATTCCGTAGCTCGGGCATATCCGGGAGCCGCGGTCCAGCGACTCCCGCTGCGGCCAAGGAAGGCCCCTGATCCACGATGAACTACCGCGTCATATTCCAGGTCCTCGGGTTCATCCTGTTCGCCCTCGGTCTCGCGCTCTTGCCGCCCGTCGTGCTCGCTCTGATCGACCGGACCTTCGATCTGTTCGGGCTCGCCGTGTCCGCCGCCGTCTGCCTGGGTGTGGGAGGGGCGCTGCTCGTCACGATGCGCGGTGAGACGGACCTGCGACTGCGCGAGGGATTCGCGATCGTCACGTTTGGGTGGCTTGCGGCGGGAGTGGCGGGGGCTCTTCCGTACTGGATCTCCGGGATCTGCACCAACCCGATCGACGCGTTCTTCGAATCGGTGAGCGGGTTCACCACCACAGGAGCGACGGTGCTGGTGGGGCTCGACTCCATGCCGCACGGGATCCTTCTCTGGAGGAGCCTGACGCACTGGCTGGGCGGGCTAGGGATCGTTCTGCTCACCGTTGCGG
>CAMPIC010000474.1 GCA_946886185.1 uncultured bacterium | reverse complement strand
GGGCCGCGAGCCCGGCCTCGACTTCATGATCCCGTTCGGCAAGGCGAAGGTGGTGCGCCCCGGCACCGACCTGACGATCGTCACGGCGGGCGCGGTCGTGAAGCGCTCGCTCGACGCGGCGGTGCAGGCGGAGAAGCGCGGCATCAGCGTCGAGGTCATCGACCTGCGCACGCTGAATCCGCTCGACATGGAGACGATCGCGGCGTCCGTGAAGAAGACGAACCGCGTGATCGTCGCGCACGAGGACTCGCTCTCCTGGGGCCTCGGCTCGGAGATCTCGGCGCGTCTCGCGGAGGACCTGTTCGAGTGGCTGGACGCGCCGATCAGGCGCGTCGCTTCGCTCGACACGTGGGTCGCGTACGCGCCCGACCTCGAGGAGGCGATCCTGCCGAACGCCGAGAAGATCCTGACTGCGATCGAGGAGCTGGCCCGCTACTAGGCGGGCCGCTCCGCGCAGCCGTCGCCGGCGGCGCCACGAGCCGCCGCGATGGCTTCCCTCCTCCGCTTCATCCGCGGCCGCAGTGGCGCCGAACATCTCCAGGATCGCCGCCACTCCCAGTCCGATCCAGATCGCGAAGAACTGGAACGAGGCGACGAAGAAATAGTCGCGCGGGCGCACCTCGTCTTCACGAAAGTTGAGATAGAAGACCATCGCGACCGACGTGATGAGGTAGATCGCGAGCAGGAGCACGAAGCTCTTCTTCTCACGCAGGAAGTGCCATCCCAGGCCGACCCAACCGATCAGGTAGGGAATGAGATTCCCCATCCACGCCGGCGCCAGGCCGAGCGCGTACTGATCCTTCGCATACTGGAAGAAGTGCCGGTCGAACTGGACTCCCCAGGGAGCCTGGCGGGTCTCGAACGGGTTGGGCGGTTTGTACTGATCGCGGATGAGCACTTTCCAGAGGGCATCCCAGTTGGACGGATCCGCTTCGTTGATGAACGGATGGAGCGACGCCCGGATCATCAGATACGCGTGCGTCGAGAGTCCGAGGATCGCCGCGATCGCGCACCAGGTGAGCAGACCGCGGGGACCGAACGCCGGGTGGATCGGACGCACGCTCGCGGCCACGGACAGCAGCAAAACGATCGAGAGGATCGGAAGCCAGAGCTTCCATCCGATCGTGGGCAGGAGTCCGGGATGGATCGCCATGAGCAGGCCGGCCACGACCAGCGCGGCCACGGCTCCCTGGCCAAAGATCCGCCGCTCCACGAGAAGGGCGAAGAGGATGATGGGCGGCACGACCAGGAACGTCCCCAGGTGGATTCCGATGGAGAGGCAGACCAGGTAATACAGGAGCACGAAGATTCCGGTACGTCGCGCGCGATCGCCCGGTCGGGCCCAGAGCAAAATCAGCCAGACGCAGAGCGCCATGATCATGGAGCTGGCCGCGTACACTTCCGCTTCGATCGCGTTGTCCCAGAAGGTGCGTCCGAACGCGACGAAGAACGCGGCCACCGCTCCGGCGCAGAATCCGATCCAACCGACCGGACGGGCCGGCTCGTCTACGGTCGACTCCGCGAAACGCTCGGCCCGGCGCTCGCGGTAGGTGCGGCCACGCCGCCCTCCTTGCCGGCGCAGGACTTCGATCACGATCAAGTAGGTGAAGACGCAGGCCAAGGACGAGGCGAACGCCGACAGGTAGTTGACGCGCGTGGCGATCTGCGGGAAGAGCGGGACCATGCTGAAGACGCGCCCGATCAGCACGTAGAGCGGCGTTCCCGGCGGATGCGGAATCCCGAGCGTGTACGACGTGGCGATGTACTCGCCGCTGTCCCAGAACGGGCAGGAGACGGTGACGGTGAGCAGATAGGCGATCTGGGTGACCACCAGGACGAAGGCCGCTCCCAGCCAGTCCTGGCGCGGGACGATGCGCCCTCCGATCATCGATCCTCCCTGTTCCGGTAGCGCGCGATCGAGCGCTCGAGCAGCGCTTCGGTCTCGTTGGCCATCTGCTCCCAGCTGAACCGGCTCGCCCACTCGATCCCGCTCTTCGACATCCGCTGCCAGAGCGCTTCGTCTCCGAGCAGCTGATCGAGCCGGTGCGCGAGGGCGGGCAGATCCCCGTGCGGGACGAGAAACCCGGTTTCCTGGTCGCGTACCGACTCGCGCAGACCGGGAGAATTGCTCGCGACGCACGGCATCCCGGCCGCGTTCGCCTCGATCACCGAAAGGCCCCACCCTTCCTTGGGAGAGGTGTAGAGCAGGACGCGCGCGTTCTGGAGCAGCTCCTGCTTGGGCGTTCCATCGACGTAGCCGAGGAACTTGACCCGATCGGACACTCCCTCCTCCCGCGCGATCCGCTCGAGCTCGTCACGATAGTCCCCTTCCCCCGCGATCCAGTATTCCACCTCGGGATGGCGGGCCGCGAGCCGTCCCAGGACGAGGATCGGAAACTCGATGCACTTGTACTTCTTGAGCCGTCCCAGATAGAGCAGCGCCTTGCGGCGCGGCTTGCCGTTGGCTGCAGGCGGCCGGTAAAAGTCGTGATCGATTCCGCTGCGCACCACGTGAATCTGCTCCGGGCGGATCTGCCGGCGCTCCAGATCCTCGCGCGTGCTCTCGGAAAGCACCTGGAATTCGCACTCCCGATACACGTGCGGGATCGTCCGTTCCTGCGCGTAGACGTAGGCCGCGAGTGGGAAGGGAGCCTGCTGGAACACGGTGGTGCCGAAGAGATGGGGAATGTTGACCAGGACCGGACGCCGCAGGATGAGAGGGGAATAGAACGGGAGCTTGTTGAG
This sequence comes from uncultured bacterium, assembly GCA_946886185.1. Next base: position 741 of record CAMPIC010000474.1, on the reverse strand, counting down.
ATCCTCCACCACCACGTCGATCCGCTCCTCCAGATGCTTGCGCGCATAGCAGGGAGCGTGGAAGTTGAAATCGTAGAGGTTGCCCACCCGGATCACTTCCATCCCGTCGATCTCGGTGCGCTCCGCGCCTCCCTCGAACCGGCAGGTCAGGAAGGTGACGCGATGCCCGCGCTGCTGGAGGCGGGAATAGATCTGCCGGATGATCACCTCCGCGCCGCCTTGCTCGGGGTGCTCGATGTCGCGGTAGCTGAGCAGGAGAATGCGCGCCATCGTCACTTTCGACCCAACGTCCCGATCATCGCGCAGGTGTAGAGGCCGGCGCGGCGCCGGCGCAGCCATTCGCGCATCGCGCGTCCCCACGGAAACGGCTCCGGCGGATACTTGGGGAGCGTGGCCAGCTTCGCGCGCATGAGAGCGTAGCGGAGCGAGCGGTAGAAGAAGCCGGGCACCATCCACTCGCCATAGGTGTGCACGACCTGAAGCCGGGCGCGGCGGATCAACGATTCGAGCTCGGCGGGGGAGTACTCGGTTTCCCAGCCGGCGAACCACCGCCCGAGCGCGATCATGATGTGCTTGGCGACGGTATAGACATGGAAGCGTTGCGGCACATCCACCAGGAGATGGCCTCCGCGGTGCAGGACGCGCACGTTCTCCTCCAGGAGCGGCATCGGATCGCGGAAGTGCTCCATCAACCCCTGATGGAAGACGAGGGCGAAGGTCCCTTCCCGGAACGGCATGGCG
>CAMPIC010000473.1 GCA_946886185.1 uncultured bacterium | reverse complement strand
TCATATCAATGACCGGTGAGAGCGCGCTATGCGCCGCCCTCGGCGCTGGCGCGATCGTGATGGACATCATCGCGAGCCTCGCCGGCCGCGCGCCGCACGAGAAGATCCGCCGCATCCGTGAGCTCCGGCCCGACATGATCCTGCTCTCGGGCGGAGTGGATGGAGGAAACAAGACGCACGTGGTCGAGCTCGCCGAGCTCATCGCGGCGGCCGATCCTCATCCTCGCCTAGGCAGCTCGTATGAACTCCCTATCATCTATGCCGGCAATCGCGATGCGGCTGCCGACGTGGAAGAGATCCTGGGAAAGAAGACCGCGCTTTCCATCACTCCCAATCTGCGTCCCGTCATGGAGCGTGAGAATCTCGGACCGGCCCGACAGAAGATCCACGATCTCTTCATGGAGCACGTCATGGCGCAGGCTCCGGGCTATCGCAAGCTGATGGAGTGGACTTCCGCTCCGATCATGCCCACGCCTGGCGCGGTGGGAAACATCATCCAGACGATCGCCCGTCGCGAGGCCATCGAAGTGGTCGGCGTCGACATCGGCGGCGCCACCACCGACGTCTTCTCCGTCTTCCAGGACACCTTCAATCGCACCGTGAGCGCGAACCTCGGCATGTCGTATTCGGTCTCGAACGTCATGGCCGAGGCTGGGATCGAAAACGTGATGCGCTGGGTCCCGTTCCGGATCGAAGAGGGAGAGCTGCGCAATCGCGTCAAGAACAAGATGATCCGTCCCACCACGATCCCGCAGACGCGCGAGGAGCTGATCTTGGAGCAGGCGATGGCTCGCGAGGCGCTGCGGCTCGCCTTCGAGCAGCACAAGGCGCTCGCGGTGAGCCTCAAGGGAGTGCAGCAGGAGCGCACCATCTCCGACACGTTCGAACAGTCCGCATCCGGAGAGACGCTCATCGACGTAATGGAGCTCGATCTCCTGGTCGGATCCGGGGGAGTGCTCTCGCACGCTCCGCGCCGGGCGCAGTCGGCGCTCATGATGCTCGACGCGTTCCTCCCCGAAGGAGTGACCGAGCTGGCGGTCGACTCGATCTTCATGATGCCGCAGCTCGGCGTGCTCGCGGAGGTGAGCGAGAAAGCGGCCACCGACGTCTTCGTGCGCGATTGTTTGATCCGTCTCGGCTCCACCGTCTCTCCCGTGGGGAAGGGGAAGGAGGGACACGTCGCGCTCAAGGTTTCACTGGAGCTGCCGAGCGGGCGGAAGCAGTTCGAAGTTCCCTTCGGCTCGATGTTGAAGGTGCCTCTGGGAGTGGGCGAGACCGCCGAAGCGACGCTCGATCCGGAAGGACGCCTGGACTTGGGCGAGGGACCTGGCAAGCCTCTGCGCACGACACTGCAGGGAGGCGTGGTGGGACTGATCTTCGACTGCCGCGGCCGGCGGCCGTTCGAGCTTCCCGCCGACCCCGCCCGCCGTATCGAAAAGCTCCTCGCCTGGAACCAGGCGCTGGACGCGTATCCGGAAGTGGAAACCCTCGTCCCCGCCGCGCACTAGGCGGAGGAGAACGGAGCGCATGGCTCACGCATACACTCCAGGGCTGCGAGTCGCGGCCCGCACCCGAGTCGCGCAGACGCGCCGCCTTCCGCTCAAAGGGAAGGTGCTGGTCGAGAAGGGCGCGGTCGTCACCGAGGACACCGTGGTGGCGCGGACCGAGCTTCCCGGCAATGTGCAAGCCGTCAAGGCGGCGAGCCTCCTCGGAGTGCACCAGCAGGATCTCGAAACCTACATGCTCAAGAAGATCGGCGATCCGGTCCAGAAGGATGAGACGCTCGCCGTGGCCAAGAGCTTCTTCGGGCTGTTCAAGTCGCAGGTGAAATCGCCCGTCACCGGCACGCTCGAGGTCGTCTCGGGAGTTACCGGACAGATCATGCTGCGCGAGCCCCCGATACCCGTGGAAGTGAACGCCTACATCGCCGGAACCGTCACCGAAGTGATCCCCGAGGAAGGGGTGGTGGTCGAGACGGTGGGCGCGTTCATCCAGGGCATCTTCGGAGTGGGGGGAGAGTCGTCGGGAGTGCTGGTGCCGGTGGTGAAAGCGCCCGACCAGGAGCTCTCCCCGGAGCTGCTGCTCCCCGAGCATCGCGATCACATCGTGATCGGCGGATCGAGAGTCCACCGGGAGGCGGTGGACCGCGCCCGCCAGCTCGGGATCCGTGGAATCGTCGTGGCCGGCATCGATGATGCGGACTTGCGGCAGATCCTCGGGTACGATCTAGGCGTCGCGATCACCGGTCATGAGGCGCTGGGGGTGACCGTGGTGGTGACCGAAGGGTTCGGCCGGATGACGATGGCCACGCGAACCTTCGATCTCTTGACGCGACTCGCCGGGAAGAAAGCATCCATCAATGGAGCGACCCAGATCCGCGCGGGAGTCATGCGCCCGGAAGTCATCGTGCCGACCGAGACTTCCTTGACCCGGGTGGACGACGAGAGCAGCGCGGTGGGAGGCTTGCAGATCGGCAGTCCAATCCGCGTCATTCGCGTTCCCTATTTCGGACGCATCGGCGAAGTCACCCAACTCCCTCCCGAGCTCGTCACCATCGAGTCCGAGGCGAAGGTGCGCGTGCTGGAAGTCCGCTTCCAGGACGGCGCCAAGGCGATCCTGCCGCGATCCAACGTGGAGATGATCGCAACGTGAAACAGCTCTTCCTCCTCCTCGGACTCCTGGCTGTTGCAGGAATCTCGTCCGCGCAGAATGACGTGCTTTCGGGAGAGGCGCCCGCGCTCGCGGACAGCGTCGCATTCGACAGCACGCTCGCGGCGCCGCCCCCGCCGCCGATTCCTCCGGTTCCCGCGACTTTGGGCCGGAGCTTTTCCGCGCACGACCTTCCCAACGACGGAGGCGGCGCCATCGAGCTGCGCTGGGACACGACCGGCACCACTCCGGAGATGGTGCTCCAGCTGCAGAGAGGCCGGAGCGCGGCAGGGCCGTTCGAATCGATCGCGGAGGTGAACGCGGCCCAGGGCGTGTACCTCGACACCGCCTCGGTCGCGAATGGAACCCCATATTTCTACCGGATCGGCGATGGAGCCTTGCCCCCGGTCGTCGCGCAATCCTCGCGTCAATGGTTCAACAGCAATCGCTTCGTCCTCTTTTGCATCCTCGTTCTCTTCCTTGCGCTGGTGGCAATTTATCTGCAGCTCGCCCTGCGTGGAAAAGGGCTCTTCATCCGCCGGATCGCAGGTCTGGATGCAATGGAAGAAGCGGTCGGGCGCGCCACCGAGATGGGGAAGCCGGTTCTCTACGTGCCGGGAATCGACGATGCGAACAACATCCAGACGATCTATTCGATGGCGATCCTCAACAGCGTCGCGAAGATGGTCGCGCGCTACGACACCGAATTGATCGTTCCGATCTGCAAGGCGTTCGTCGTGCCGCTCGCGGAGGAGACCGTCCGCGCCGGCTACCTCGATCAAGGGCGTCCGGACGGCTTTCGCGCCGACAACGTCCGGTTTCTCTCCGACGAGCAGTTCGCATTC
>CAMPIC010000472.1 GCA_946886185.1 uncultured bacterium | reverse complement strand
GTGAACGTAATCTCGGCTCGGGCGGTCTGCGTTCCCAAACTTGCCGCGAGCGCCAGGCCGGCAAGGAACCAGCGCGTCTGCCAAAGTTGCATCGATCTCTTCTCCTCTTCGTGCGGATCGCTCCGTGAATGACGTTCGGGAAACCTTCAGGATCGGGAGACTGTCCCGCTCGAACGGCGCCTCGTTTTCGGGCGCCCGTTTGCCGCGGGACTGCGTGACTTCCGTGGTCGCGCGAGTCCGAGCCGAGGGAGACGCCGAGCAGCACCTCAGCGATCCCGTGCATCGGGCCAGGACTGGAGCCCTTTGAGTATACGAGAAGCGCCTGGGGGAAACCAAGAAGACAGGAACGGCACTTCGAGCAATTGGGTTACACTTCCGGCGCGGGCAATCGCCCGGGACCAGGAGCCGGTCGAGGGGACGATCGGTCTCTCCCCCGTTCCCCCGTCATCGCCATCCCCGTTAGGAGAAATATCGAGATGCCTTTGCCTTCGATCCGACGCCGGTTGCTCACCGGAACTTTCATCGCTCTGCTCGCCTCGAGCTCCACCTGGTTCATGGCCTCCGAGGCGGCGGCCGAAGGCGAAGAGGGAGCCTCGACCGCTCCGGACTTCACCGCGGAGACGCTCGACGGCACCAAGATCGTGCTGTCCGAGGCTTTGAAGAAGGGTCCGGTCTACATCGACTTCTGGACCACCTGGTGCAAGCCGTGCCAGATGGCGCTTCCCAAGCTGGATGAGCTGAGCCAGAAGTACGGAGAGGCGGGCTTCACGCTCATCACCGTGGCGAGCGACGATCAGAAGACCGTTTCCAACGTCAAGCCGCACGTCAAGTCGAGAGGCTGGAAGTTCCCGGTCATCGTCGACTCCAAGCGTGAGATCGGCAACAAGTACAACGTGCGCAACTATCCCACCTCGTTCCTGATCGCGCCGGACGGCAAGATCGTCAAGGCGACGATGGGCTATCGGCCGGGCGACGAGAAGGTGCTGGAGGAGGAGATCCTCGCCCTTCTTCCGAAAGGTTCTGAATCCGAGGGCGAGGGAGGTTCGAATTGACGGGACGGAGGGTGCTCTCCGCCGCTCTACTCGCTCTCACACCCATCGTCGCCTCGGCCCAGTCGGGTCTGGGTGACGCATTGCAGATCAACGCGGCCAATCAGCTCGAATTTTTTTACGACACCGATCTCGAAGAGTCCGTCCTGGACGACCGCCTCGATGCGAGCATCGCGTACGGCCCTTTCCGGGCCGGCGCTACTTTCCTCAGCCACTCTCCTTCCAATCCTGACCGGCTCGATCCGAACTCGTTCGGAGCGCGGCGCCATGGCGTCCGCAAACGCTGGATCGAGGCGGATGCCGGAGGCTTCTTCGCGCGAGCGGGCGACGTCTATGCGACCTTCGGGCGCGGACTCTCACTGCAAGTGTTCGAGGACCAGACCGTGGACTTCGACAACGTGGTCGACGGGTTCTTCGGAAGCGCGGCGCTGGGAGAGATCGGCGAGGTCCAGATCCTCGGAGGAACGCGCTCGGAGGGCGCGATCTTCCCGAAGCTCGGTCAGGGCGCGAACGACGCGAACACCGACTTCGAAGCGGTTCGAGCAGGTCAGCTCTCGCTCTTCCTCTCCGACTTCACCGTCGGCGTGGAAGGCGTGTGGAACGACATGACCGCAGCGTCGGGCACTCGTTCCGCTCGGGATCTCCTCTCGGGCGGACACGTGGGCGGACCGATCGGGGAGTTCGCCGACCTGTACGGCGAGTACCTCGTGCGGGATCAGGACGATTTCAATCCGCAGACCGCGGAGATCCCGCAGGGACACGCCGGGTACGCCAACGCTTCCATTTATCTCGGGCGACTGCAGCTGTTCACGGAGTTCAAAGACTTCTGGCGCTATCAGGTGGCGAACATCAATCCCCCGACCGCGTTTCGCTCGCATACCTCCACGCTCCTCAATCGAGGCAGCCACGTGGGGAAGCTGCGTTTCGACGATGAGCGGGGAGGCTTAGGAGAGGCGCGGCTCACGCTCGCGGAAACGACTCGATTGATCGGAAGCTGGAGCAAGACCGAGGCGCGGAACGGCTACTTCCCCGCAACCGAACTGTATGGCGAGATCGAACAGTGGTTCGGCCATTCGGAGCTGGTGCTGCGCGCTGCGGAGACCGAGGAGATCACGCGCGAAGGGGTGGACGACGTCTTCTTCGAGCGCATCACCTACTCCGCGACGGCGGTGCACCCGATCAACGACATCTTCAGCTTCGACATCACCGCGGAGACACAGGAAGTCCAGGTCTGGAACCGGACGACGCGCGATGTCGCCGGACCGTTCGAGTACCGCGACAACCTGGTTTCCGCTACCATCAACAAGGTTCCTGACATGTCCTGGGGCCTGAATTTCGAGTGGTCGGACGATCCGTTGGCGACTCGGGATTCCTGGCTCTGGGCCGAATGGATCATGCAAGTCCAGGAGCGGCATCAACTCATCCTCGGCGGCGGCCGGATCCGCGGAGGACAGCTCTGCTCCGGAGGCGTGTGCAAGATCGTATCTCCATTCGAGGGGGCGAAACTTGAGTTCCTCACTACCTTTTGAAGCACTGATCACGCGCGTGCGTTCCCGCGCTCGCACATCTTGGGTATCCGCACTGATCGTCGGGACCGTCTTGCTGGCGGGGTGCCAGGACGAGCTGCCTCCGCCCACGAGTGGGACGTTGAGCATCGTGGTGTCCGAAGAGACGGCGGGAGCCGCGACCGGAGCCGTCCTCTATGTCGACGACGTGGTCTGGGCCCAGTCGATGACGAGCTCGACGTACGACATGGTGCTGCCGGTCGGGACGCACACGATCCGGGCCGAGAAGCAGTGCACGTCGTTCTCTCCCAATTCGACCATGACCGTGGAGGTGAAGGCGGGCGGGCAGGAGCGCATGGGCTTGCACGCCACCACCAACGAGGGATTGCTGGTCGAGTCGACCTTCCCCGGAGCCCGCATCTTCGTGGACGGCGAGGACACCGGCCGCGTGACCCCGGCCACTCTCTGCGCGGAAGCGGGAGCGCATACCGTCTCGCTCGAATTCCCCGGGTTCGCGACTTCGGACGCGCAGCAGGTCGAGGTCGGTGCGAGCCTGGCCACGGTGACCTTCGACACGCAGCCGATCGCTCAGACTCGCGGCGCGATCGTGGAGGTGTTGACCGCGGTCGATTGCGCGTTCTGTCTCCCGGTGGACGAGGCGGCGGAACGGATCTGGAACGATCCTCAGCGCGCGCAAGCCGGAATCGTCTCCGTGCAGCTCCATCATCCCTGGAATCGCACCGACGTGCTGCGCACGGACGAGACCGAAGCGCGCAACGGCTTCTACGGATTCCCGCCGACCAACTCCGGTCTGCCGGTAACGCGCACCAACGGGATGTTCCCCACCGTCGGGTTCCCGCAGGGGCAGACCGTCGAAACCTTCTACGAGGCAATGCTGGGCAGGATCGAGCCGTTCCTCACGGGCGATCTGCAAGATCCGGCCGT
>CAMPIC010000471.1 GCA_946886185.1 uncultured bacterium | reverse complement strand
AGAAGGGATTCGAGGTCCTGCGTGAGCCGCTTCCGCAGCTTCTTCGGCGGCGCAACTTTCGCTTCGTCCTCCTCGGGAGCGGAGAGCCGTCCTATGAGGAATACTTCCACGCGCTGCAGCGCAATTTCCCCGGCAAGGTCGTGTTCCACAGCGGATTCAGCAATCGCCTCGCGCATCTGATCGAGGCCGGCGCAGACATGTTCCTGATGCCGTCACGCTATGAGCCGTGCGGACTCAACCAGATGTACAGCCTTCGCTACGGGACGGTGCCGATCGTGCGCAAGACGGGGGGATTGGCCGATACCGTGGAGCTCAACGACCCGGCCACCGGGGTAGGGACCGGGTTCGTCTTCGATCACTACAACACCGAGGCTGTGACCTGGGCGATCACGGCCGCGCTCGACGTCTACCAGGATCATGATGTCTGGAAGAAGCTGATGCGCAACGGGATGGCGAAGGACTACTCCTGGCGGGTCCAGGGAGCGAAGTACGAGGAACTTTACGCCCGGCTGACCGGCGTAGCGGTTTCGTGAGATCTCGGTCGGCGCACGGAGGATGACATGCACGTGATCTTCGTCGAACCTTCGTTTCCGGCGAACCAACGCGAGTTCGCCCGCGCCCTCCGCGCGGTGGGCGCTCAGGTCACCGGGATCGGGGAGCGTCCGATCGAGTATCTCGACAACGAGATGCGCGGCTGGCTCCACGCCTACGAGCAGGTGCCTTCGGTGGTGAACGAGGGAGCCTTGCTCGAGGCGGTGCAGCGCGTCCAGGCGCGCGATTGGGTCGATCGTCTCGAGGCGACGATCGAGGCGCACATCATGCCGGTGGCCCGCGTCCGCGAGCAGTGCGGCATCCCTGGAACGAGCACGCGCACCGCCTGGTTGTGCCGCGACAAGCCGTCGATGAAGGAAGCGCTGCGCGCGGCGGGAGTGCCGTGCGCGCGCTCGACCGCCGCGGAATCGGGCGATCAGGTGCGTGCGTTCGCGAAGCTGGTGGGCTATCCGGTCATTCTCAAACCCCGATCCGCCGCGGGAGCTTCCGGAACGGTCCGCGTGGACGACGACACCGCGCTGGAGCGCGCCATCCAGGAGATGCAGGTGGACCGCGGCTATTCGGTCGCGGTCGAGGAGTTCATCGAAGGGCACGAGGCGTTCTATGACACGATCACGGTGAACGGCCGGATCGAGCACGAGTTCATCACGCATTACTACCCGGGCGTGCTCGAGGCGATGCGCACGCGGGAGACTCCGGCCTACTTCGTTACCACCAACCGGGTGAGCGAGCCGAGCTACGGCGAAGTCAAGGAGATGGGAAAGAGAGTGGTCGAGGTGCTGGGGATCGAGACCTCCGCCACGCACATGGAGTGGTTCTTCGGGCCGAAGGGGCTCCACTTCTCTGAGATCGGCTGCCGGCCGCCCGGAGTGGGCGCGTGGGACGTCTACTGCCTGGCCAACGAGCTCGACATCTATCGCGAATGGGCCAGCGCGATCGTGCACGGGAAGACCGAAGGCCGGCTCTCGCGCGGATACTCCGCCGCCATGCTCTCGCTGCGACCGGATCGCGACGGCACGATCACGGGCTATGAAGGAGTCGAAGAAGCGACGCGCCGTTTCGGAGATTCGATCATGCATACGCACTTTCCGCCTCCGGGATCGCCGGCCAATCCGATCGAAGGGGGATACATGGCGAACGCCTGGATGCGGTTGCGCCATCCCGACTACGACGAGCTGCGCAACATCTGCGATACGGTGGGACGGATGATCAAGATCCGGGTGCGTTAGACCCCGCTACGTCGGCGAGAGGCACGATTCGATGAGCGATCTCCTCTGGCTCGTGCTTCTCGACATCGCGATTCTTCTTGCCCTCCTGGCGATTCCGATCGGCCTGGGGGGCAACTTCATTCTGCTCGGGCTCGCGGTTACGGTGGCGATCGCGACCGACTTTTCCGCCGTCGGCTGGATCGCGCTTGCCGTCATGGGAGCCGCGGTGACGGTGGGAGAGATCCTCGAAGCGCTGCTCGGTTCGCTCATGGCGCGGCGCTTCGGAGCGAGCAAGTGGGGGATGCTGGGCGCGTTCGCGGGCGGACTGGCCGGCGCGGTCGTCGGGACCGCGATCGTCCCGGTGGCGGGCTCCATCCTCGGATCGTTCCTCGGATCCGCGGGCGGCGCCATCTGGGCGGAGCTCGCGACGGGACAGGAGCGCGAAAAGGGAATTCGCGCCGGGTGGGGTGCCTTCCTCGGCAAAGTCGCCGCCACCGCGGTCAAGATGGCGATCGGGCTCGCCATCGCGGCCTATCTGATCGTGGCGACGCACCGTTAGAGCACTCCGCGTGAAGCCGAACGCGTCGTGACATTTCCTTATTGTGGGAACCCCCGTTGCTCATCGTGGAAAGCCGGGAGGCGCCGTAAGACGTTCGCGTACTTCGCGTCCCCGGCGATGGCTTCTTGACAGGGCGATCCGTTGGGTCTACAAGCCAAGGTCTTGGTCCGGATGCGCCTTGACCCACCCGGGAGGGCCCGGTAGCATGCCGGCTTGTGAAAGTTTGCACTAACTTCCGGATGCCGGATTCCAGGGGCAGGGTCCAGATGCCAGAAATGACCGGGAATGGATCTGCCACGCGGGTAACTCCATGAGCCGATTCATGTTCCCCAAGTGGTTGGACGCGCTCCGGCCGCTTCTCCTCTTCGTCCTGGCGGGAGCCCCGGCCTTCGTCCTGTTCCTCGCGTACTACGGATTCTGGCCGTCGACCCGGACGCAGGGGTACATGCCGCGCCAGCCTGTCCCGTATAGCCATGAGCTCCACGTCGGCCAGCTGGGGATGGACTGCCGCTATTGCCACACCGGAGTCGAGTCGGCGGCGGCGGCGTCGATCCCTCCGACGGCGACCTGCATGAACTGCCATACCGCGATCTGGCCGGAGAGCGCCCCTCTCCAGCCTGTGCGGAACAGCTATGCGACGGGAGAGCCGGTGCCCTGGCTGCGCGTGCACGATCTGCCCGACTTCGTCTATTTCAACCACAGCGCCCACGTTACCCGCGGGGTGGGATGCGTGACCTGCCACGGGCGGATCGACAAGATGCAAGAGGTCTATCAGGCGGAGCCCATCAGCATGGGCTGGTGCCTCGACTGTCACCGCGACCCGGCGCCGCGGCTGCGGCCCGTCGAATTCGCCACGTCGATGGACTGGGTCCCTAACGAGGATCCGGCGACCTTCGGCGCACGGCTCGCGGAAGCCAACAACATCAATCCTCCTACGGACTGTTCCACATGCCATCGATGAAACCAGAGATCGCTGGGAAGACGGGCCGCGCGTACTGGCGCAGTCTCGAGGAGTACGCGCGGACGGATGAGTTCGCGCGCATGGTGCAGCGGGAGTTTCCGAGCGTCGCTCCCGAAGCGATGACCGACGCCACGCGGCGTGACTTCCTCAAGCTCATGGGCGCCTCGCTCGCCATGGCCGGCCTGACCGGATGCAGCTGGCCGGAAGAGCGGATCCTTC
>CAMPIC010000470.1 GCA_946886185.1 uncultured bacterium | reverse complement strand
GCGGCACAGCACATCCCGCGGTCACGCACGTCTCGCCGCCACCGCAATCCGGCGGCGCAAGCGGTTACAATAGCGACCATGCCAGGCACCACCACGAGCATCCGGAACGTGCGCGAATTCTGCGTTTCCATCCTCTCACTTGGCGACCTCGAGTCGAAGCTGCGGCGGCCCCGGTCGCAGAGCGGAGACTTGCTGCCGGACGACGACCGCCATCCAGCGCTCTTAGTGTCCTCGCCCAATCGCGATCCGGAGCTGACGATGGGGAGCGGAACGGAGCGCCTACCTCGACTCAACCAGCTGCGCGACCCGCGCGCGCGGATAGAATGTCTGGAGCGGTTCGCCAACCATGAGCTGATGGCGATCGAGCTGTTCGCTTGGGCGCTTCTCGCGTTTCCCGATCTGCCTGCCGGCCTTCGCAGAGGCTTTCTCCGGGTCTTGGAAGAGGAACAGATCCACCTCGGCCTCTACCTCGAGCGGTTGCGCGACCTGAGAGCCCCCAGTTCCCCGACGGCGATCTCTACTGCCGGATCCGGCTCACAGGACGAGGACGATGCGCCGTTCACGACGCTTCCGCTCGGCAACTACTTCTGGCAGCAAGTGCCCGTACTCAGCGCCAGTCCGTATGGACCGCGCGCTTTCCTGGCTGCGATGGGGCTGACGTTCGAGCAAGCCAATCTCGACTACTCGCTACTCTATCGAGACGCGTTCCGGGATGCGGGGGACGAAGAGACAGCTCGCGTCATCGAGCGCGTGCACCGCGATGAGATCGGTCACGTGCGACTGGCGGCAACGTGGATTCGACGGCTCGCCACAGAAGCTCGTCATGAGGACGTTGATCGAGATGGAGCCAGCCCGGTGAAGGCCGACCTCGATACGATCGAGATCGATGCGGTCGACCTCGATGCGGTGGAGAGCGGTGTGGTCGAGACCGCGGTCGGTAACGATGCGGAGAAGAGGCGCGTCGACCGGTTCGACGGGAGCCGGAGTAGCAGCTTCCGCAGCGACGTGGAGCTCTATGTAGAGGCGGTGCCCTTTCCACTTTCCGCAGCACGCGCCAAGGGACGGCGCTTTGACGCTGAGTCGCGCCGTCGAGCGGGGTTGTCCGAAGAGATGATCGCGTTCGTGCGCGACGCCGTGCCCTATGACCGCAACGAGGGAACACCGGCTCGTGGTGATCACGAACTGTTCGCGAATTTGGGCGCGGAGGAGGAACTGGAGCCGCGACCCGATGCAATCTCGGAACGCGAATCACTCCCGCACCGGGAGTACAGCGGGAAACCAGCCAGAGCGTGGAGCTCGACCGCAGCCAGGAATGCCGCGGCGTTGTCGGCGATCTGGCTGCTTGCGACGGGACTCCCGGAAACGTCCCGCGTGTTCTTGCCGGGAGCCCCTCGGCGACGCTCCGGTTCTTCTGCCGATCGCCTCCACCCCGCGGTGCGCGAATGGATGGCATCGCAGTCGCAACTTTCTTCCATCATGACCGTGCTGAGTGAAGGAGCGCGGCTCACATCCACGTCTCAATGCGGTGGGTTGATCCCCTGGCTTTCCACAGATGCGGCGTTGCAGCGGGCACAACAGGAAGGTCTGCAGTATCTCGGCCCCGACCCCGATGTCGTGTCTCGGGTGCATGACAAGGCGTTCGCGGTTCGAGTCGGCGCTGCCTCTTGGAGCGACTCAGTCGCTCGCTTCGTCGCGCTGCTGAGCCCGTCCGAATTACGCGATGAGGCGCGTGCCGCAGAATGGATCGCGTCGCTCGTCGCGACCTGGCCGGCCCAGCTTCGAAAGTCGTTCACATTGAAGCCGAGGTTCGGGACGAGCGGACGCGGCAGAGTCTTCGGCGTGGAAGGAAAACTTCCGCCGGCATCGATCCGTGGGTTGGCGCGCCTGGCCGACCGCGGGGGAGCCGTGCTCGAACCGTGGTTCGATCGCACCGGCGACTTCTCGGTCCAGTTACTGGTCCGTAGATCGGGCGAGATCGAGCTGTTGGGATCGACCGAACAGATCGTGGCAAGAAGTGGGCTCTACTTGGGAAACCGTGGGATCCTCCACGCGGAATTGTCAGCCGGCGAACGCAGAGCCAAAGCGTTCGAGTGCCCATCCGTAGACCGCGAGTTCGAGTGCTCATCCGGACACCCCGAAGATGCGCGGCTCGAGGACGCAGCGATCGCGATCGCACAGGCCGCGGCGGATCAGCGGTTCTTCGGCCCCTGCGGCGTCGACTCGTTCTCATACCGTTCGCTCGACGAATCCGAGCAGATTCGTCCCGTGGTCGAGTTCAATGCTCGGATTACGACGGGCACGCTCGCGTTGGCAGCGGTTCGCGCGGTCCTGGAGATCACCGGCGAGACCAGCGCCACGCGATGGGAGTTCCGCCTGTCCGGAACTCGCGATCAGAACCGGCAGAGTTCCGTGGACGATCCCTCGCCATCATGTTGGCGAGTCACGTTTCCACTCCTCGTCGACGGAGAAAGCGGCCCGATCGTACGTCTGGGCTGACAGCTCGCAATGCGACTTCCTGCAATCGCCTTTGGCACGCCTGGTGCGGCTTTCCCGGAAACGCGCCCACGCGGAGACCTCCCGCGTTCCGTACGGAGACCGCGCTCCGGAATTGAATCGTCCATCGTGTAGTGGCACATGAGGTTGCGTGGGCGAGCGATCGACATGGCAGAAAGGAGTTTCGATATGCCGACCCCCCGAAAGTCCGAAAAGAAGGCTCCTTCGAACAAACCGCAACGCGACCCGCTACCCGGAATCCATATTCCGCGCCCGGGCGAGCCGAACCAAGATCAGGATTCGATCGAGGAGTTGGAGCGCGAAACGATCGACCAGCAGACTGACGAACGGGAGATCATTCGGCAGAACGCCAAGCCGCGTAGCTCTCGTCAAGGATTGAAAGGTCCGAACAATCGCAAGGAATCGACTTCGCGCCGCTGACTCAAACGGTCGGATTGGGACGGGTGTTCCGCGATCCTTTGACAGCTGCGCACCTTCGGCACCAAGGTTCGGAGCTACAGCATCGGGCTTCGGGAGCGCAGACGCGCCCATTTCTTGATATCCACGGGGCCGGCACGAAAGACGGTGGTGTCAGCTCGGTCTTCTCGACCCCAAGGTGAGCGTGACGGAACGGCGTTCGCCCGATCGCACGAACTCCAGCTCGGCTTTTTCCTTCGCGCCGATCTGTGCCAGCCGCCCGCGGAGATTCTCGGGGACGACCGGGCGGCCCGCGATCGCGAGGATGACATCTCCCTCCTGGAGACCGGCTTTCTCCGCGGGGCCGCCGGGCGCGATTCGGCGCACCAGCACGCCCTCGCCGTCGAGAAGTCCAAGGGAGCGCCGCAGATCGTCGGGGACTCGTCCCGGTGAGACGCCCAGGAATCCCGGATGCGCCCGTTCGATCTCGACAACCAGATCCACACCGTCCGTCTCGCCCGGCGCCGCATCCGCCGTCGCATCGGTCCGCAAAGATGCCTGATCCGAAAATGCCTGATCGGAAGATCCCTGATCGGAAG
>CAMPIC010000469.1 GCA_946886185.1 uncultured bacterium | reverse complement strand
CCTTGGAATCGGTTCCCACGGTTCCGACTCTCCGATCGGAGTAGGTCATGAGCGTGGTGAAGCGGCAGATCTCGCTCGGCTCGCGGCGTTGGGAGATCGAGGTCGATCTCGATGCGAATCAGCTCCAGGTCTGGATCGACGGAATCGCACATCGATACGAAATCCGTCGTGTAGCGGGCTCGCAAATCGAACTGGTCGATCCGAATCATCCTCATCGCCCCGTGACGCGCGGCCATTGCGCGCGCGCGGGAGATCAGCTCTGGGTGCATACGGGCAGAGCGCTGCGTTTCACGCTGGAACGGTCAGATCGCCGTCGCGTGCATGCGGCAACCGAGTCGGACTCCGTGCAAGCGCCCATGACCGGCACCGTTCGCAAGGTGTGCGTCGCACCCGAGGAGGCGGTGACCCGCGGACAGCCGCTCGTGATCCTCGAGGCGATGAAGATGGAGCACGTGCTGCGCGCTCCCCGCGACGGAGTGGTCGCGCAGGTGAACACGACCGAAGGAACGCAAGCCGAGGCCCAATCGGTCCTCGTCCGACTCCAGCCGCTTTCTTCATGAACCCTCTCGGATTGTTCTTCGGCGCGCTCGTCGGGTTCGCATTGGGGCTGACCGGCGGAGGCGGCTCACTGTTTGCCGTTCCCCTGCTCGTCTACGGGCTCTCCGTCGCTCCCCATGAGGCCGTCGGCGTTTCGCTCGCCGCCGTCGGGACCACATCGCTGTTCGGCGCGGTCCAACGGATGCGCGCCGGGCAGACCGACATCCGCACCGGAGTGATCTTCGCGCTCTTCGGAATGGCGGGAGCGCCGCTCGGATCGTGGATCAACCGCCGCACTCCGGAAGCGGTGCTATTGCTGCTGTTCGCCGCGCTCATGTTGCTGATCGCGACGCGGATGTGGCGTCGAGGAACAGCGCAGGCTCGCGCGCGTGGTGAAGGAGCTACGGGTGGAGGGGACTCCGAGTTCGCAGGCGTGGTTGACGATGGGCCAATGGATGCCGGAACTGCTCCCGCTGGTACTGGCCGTGTCGGAGGCGCCGCGGATGCCCGTGGGCCAATGGATGCCGGAAATGCTCCGTCTGGAACTGGCCGCGCCCGAGGCGCCGCGGATGCCCGTGGGTCAATGGATGCCGGAACTGCTCCCGCTGGAACTGCCCGCGCCGGGGACGCGGCAGATGCTCGTGGGTCAATGGATGCCGGAACGTTTACAGCTCCCTCGCGCCCGAAGGAATCGCGTCTCTCCTGTCAGCGTGATGCGTCCGGACGGTTGCGGCTCACGGCTCGGTGCGCCTGGGTCATGTCCGGAGCGGGAGTCGGCACAGGCATCCTGTCCGGACTCTTCGGCGTCGGAGGCGGGTTCATCATCGTGCCCGCACTCACCTTCTTCACCGGAATGGAGATTCATCGCGCGGTTGCCACATCGCTCCTGGTGATCGCGATGGTGAGCTCGGCGGGGGTGATCTCGTTCGTCTCCGCCACTCATCATCTCGATCTGGCGTTGACCGGAACCTTCGTGCTCGGCGGGATCGCGGGACTGTACGCCGGGATCGCCGTGAGCAAGCGGATCTCGGGGCCGCGCCTGCAGCAGGTGTTCGCCGGATTCATCATCGCGGTCGCGATCTTCGTGATTCTGCGTACGCTCCTCGATTGACGCTATACTTGCTGTTTGGACGCCGGTTCTGGATCGCCCCCTCATGCGGGTACAGGATGCGCGCGCGCATTCGTGCTGCGTCCAGCTGTGAGCGTGTGTACGGAATGCGACCGGTCGTGTCGGAACGTGAGTCTTGACCACCGGCGTTCCGGGTTCGGAGAGCGGTGAGGGAGCCTTCTCCAGTGGAGATGCGGAAGATCATGCACTTTCAGCAGTACTATCTGGGTTGTCTCGCCCATGCTTCGTATCTGATCGGCGATCCTTCGTCCGGCCGGGCCGTCATCGTGGATCCGCAGCGCGACGTCGACCAGTACGTGGCCGACTGCGAGAAGCTCGGGCTCGAGATCACCGATGTCTTCCTGACTCACTTCCATGCGGATTTCGTCGCCGGCCATCTGGAGCTCCAGGCGCGCACCGGAGCGACCATCCATTTGGGCGCGTCCGCCTCCGCCGAGTATCCGTTTGCGCCGGCATCCGACGGAGATCGCCTGAACCTCGGCTCGGTCGAGATCACCGTTCTCGAAACTCCGGGTCACACTCCCGAGTCGATCTGCCTCCTGGTTCGTGATTCGTCGCAACCCGATCGTCCTGCCGCGCTCCTCACGGGAGACACGCTCTTCATCGGCGACGTGGGTCGGCCAGATCTCATGGCGTCCGTAGGATTCGCGCCCGACCAGCTCGGGCAGATGCTCTACCGATCGCTTCACGAGAAGCTCCTGCGCCTTCCGGATGAAACGCTCATCTACCCGGCGCACGGTGCGGGTTCGATGTGTGGTCGCAATCTTTCCAAGGAGACGGTGAGCACTTTGGGAGCGCAGCGGCTGTACAACTACGCGCTCCGGCCGATGTCGGAAGAAGAGTTCGTTCAGACCGTGACGCGCAACCTCCCCGCCACTCCCGCCTACTTCGCATACGACGCCGCGACCAATCGGAAGCTGCGCGCGACGCTGGAAGAGACTTTGGCGCGTTCGCTCCGTCCGCTGACCGTGGAGGAGATGAAGCAGCACCAGGCGCGAGGCGGCATCGTCCTGGACGTGCGCACCCCCGAAGAGCATGCCGCCGCCCACTGGATCGGTTCGATCAACATCGGGCTGGGTGGCAAGTATGCGAGCTGGGCAGGATCGCTCCTCGATCATGATCGGGACATCGCGTTGATCGTCGATCCCGAACAGGAAGTGGAAGCCGCCACGCGCCTCGGACGAATCGGATTCGATCGCGTGACGGGCTATCTCGATCGCGGGATGGCGGCGCTTTCGGGACATCCCGACCTCGTCGGACAGATCGAGCGCACCACCGCGCAGGGTTTGCGCGAAGAGATGGAATCAGCGGACCCGCCTCAGGTCGTGGACATTCGCTCGGCGAGCGAGCGAGAGAACTGCCTGATCGAAGGACCGACTCACATGCCTCTCGAGGAGATCCACCGCCGGTGGCACGAGCTCGATGCGAGTCGTCGGATCGTGATCCATTGTCATTCCGGCTATCGATCGATGATCGCAGCCAGCCTGCTGCGTCGCGAGGGGATCAAAGAGGTAAGCGATCTGATCGGCGGAATCTCCGCCTGGCAGCTCGCCGGGCTCGCGGTCGCGTCGCGATAGCCACGTAGCTGGGTGCGAGCCGAGACAAGTCGCAGTCAGAGTGAACGGAAGGAGCTTTGGTGGCCTCAGGTGCGCTTCCTACTCGGGTGAAGATCGTCGAAGTCGGGCCGCGCGACGGCCTGCAGAATGAGGCGCAGGTCATCCCGGCCGATGTGAAGGTGTCGTTCGTCGACGCCTTGAGCGAAGCGGGTTTGCCGGAGATCGAGGTCACCTCGTTCGTGAGCCCGGCGCGGATTCCGCAGCTCGCTGATGCCGCAGAGGTCTTGCAG
>CAMPIC010000468.1 GCA_946886185.1 uncultured bacterium | reverse complement strand
CGCGGGAATCATTCGGAGCAAACTGATGGAGGCGATCGACCGCGCGCTCCGGGATCGAGTCACCTCCCGCAACTGGTCCACCATGGAGAAGCTGGTGGCGATGACGCGCAGTGAATGACTTTCGCGCTGCTAGAACGGAGTGATCACACTGGCGGGAGATGCATGCTCGTAATTGCCGGCGGCTCCGGGCTGGGATTCCGGAGGAGCGCCCACAGCGTATAGGCGCCCGCCGCGGTTCCGATCGGCATGTCCAGAAGCTCGAGCGCAGCCACCACCAGCAGGACGTAGCGCGCCCACTGATGCCCGCGCAGCATGAAGATTCCCGCGATGATTCCCGGGATGTGAGTCACCACGAGGAGCCCGCCCACCAGCCACGCCACCACTCCCGTGATCGCGATCGCGGTTGGGTCCCCCGAGAGGAGTCCTCCGCCCGAAACGACGAAGAACACGAACAAGCCGACGAGCACTCCCGGAATGCCCAGGGCGATTTGGATGATCGACGCCGCTTTGACGTGCTGATCGACGACGGTTGGATTCATGGGTACCTCCCTTTGAGTCCGGCGATCGTCTGGAGATGCGCCTCGAACCTTTACGGAAGAACGGCGCGTCCAGTTGCGCCCGATGCTCGCGGGATCAACCCCACGGCCGGCCGGGGAGCACTCCCCCATGTCCGCTCGGCCGCCGGGCGCGGAAGCGGCGCGTCAGGCTCCGAGATGGGCCCTCAGGAACGCGATGCTCCGGTTCCACGAGTCCTGGGCCGCGCTCTCCACGTAGACGGCCGGCCGCTGGTCGTTGAAGAACGCGTGTCCGGCGTTGTCGTACGAATGGAATTCGACCTGACAACCGGCCTGCTTCATCGTCTCTTCGAGCTTCTCGACCACTGCCGGAGGCACCGAACGGTCCTTCTTGCCGAAGAAGCCGAGCACGGGCGCCTGCAAACTCTCGAAGTCGGGGTGAATGTTGCGATGGACGCCGTAGTAGTTGATGCAGGCGCCGATCCGGGAGTCGTCGCCCGCCGCGAACATCGAGAGCATGCCTCCCATGCAGAAGCCGATCACGCCGACCTTGCTCCCCAGCGTCTCTGGATGGGAGAGGAGATGATCTACCGAGCTGCGCAGGTCCGCCGCGGCGCTCTCCACGTCGAGCGCCATCATCAGCTTCCCCGCTTCGTCCGGACTGGTGGTGGACTCGCCGTGATAGAGGTCGGGCGCGAGCGCGGTGAAGCCCTCCAGGGCGAACCGTTCGCAGACCGACTCGATGTGAGGCACCAGCCCCCACCACTCCTGAATGACCACGACTCCCGGTCCTCTGCCCCCCGCGGCGGGGGTGATGTACGTCTCGATCGATCTCCCGTTGACGGGAACGCTCACGCGACTGCCTTTCATGTCTTCGCCTCCCGAGTCTTGCGCGTTCTCAGCTGATCCTCCAGCCTGCCGACCCTTTCGCGCAGTTTACGCGACTCCTCGAGGAGACGATTCAGCTCCGACTTCAAGCGATCGAGATCGCCGCCCCGGCCGTCGACGCCGGACAACTGCTCGGCAGCGCGCAAACAAGGGTCGCGCAGCTGTTCGTTCGACGTGGTCTCGGCCTTTTGACGGAGCAGCGGAATCGCGCCCGGATGGCCGAGAGCGGCGTACGCTGCCGGCAAGCGGAACGTGATCAGGTGCTCGGGATCCTCGAAGAGCGGCGCCATCTCGTCCGCGATCTTCGGCGCGAGATGCGGGCGGCTCGCACCCAGCACCGCGAGCGCACTGATTGCCACGTGGCGCGCGCTCCAGTACCGCGTCGGATCCAATGCGAGAGACAAGATCAGATCGACCGAGGACTCGCTACGGGCCGCCGCGAGACCCACTACCGCTCCGGCTGCGATAGAGTCGCGCCAATCACGCCGCCGCAGCGCCGCGCGCAGCTCTTTCTCGAGTCGCTCGACGGAGATTGGAGCGCGCGTGCGGCCGAGGGAGGCGAGCGTCTCTCGCTGCACGAAATAGCTCGGATCCCCGCGCCGTGCGAGATCGGCGAGCGCCTGCCCCGCGGCGGGATCGCGAAATTCTCCGAGCGCCTGCGCCCAAGCGCGTCGCGCCTTCGGATGCTTCGGAGTCGAGCCGAGCAACGCGTTGAGCGCAGCCGGGGTTCGAATACGCGCGAGCGCGATCGCCGCCTCGGCTTGCACTCCCCAAAATGGATCGGATCGCAACACTTCCGCCAGCATGTCCACCGTTTGTGGCCGAGCATCGCGTGCGGCCGCTCGCACCAGATGAACGCGCGCGAACACGTGCTCCGTACGCTGCGCCCCGAGCAACGCGCCCCGGAACCACTGCAGCGGCATCGTGAGCTTGCCCGTCCGGAGGATGCGCGCTTCCGGATCGATGGCCACGCCGATGGGACGGGCCGGCAATTCCCAGCGGAAGGTCTGCTCCCGCTCGCACGCGGTGAAGGTGCGACGGAGCTTGTTCACGCCGGACTTCCGTTGCGGCGCAGAGCCGGCGGCCAACGCCACCTCCACCTCCAGTGGCACTTCGTAGACGACCGAGCCCGGATCCTTCTGCTTCTGCTGAACGGTGATCTGGAGGCACTTCTCCGAGTTGTTCCAGGCGCAGCGCAATTCGAGCGCCGGATGGCCCGGGTGATGCAGCCACTGATCGAAGAACGGCTCGAGATTGCGCCCGCTCACCTCTTCGAACGCGCGCTGCAGGTCGATCGTCTCGACCGAGCCGGCGGCATGACGGCGCACGTAGAGTCGCACCGCTTTCCAGAACAGCTCGCCCCCCACCGTCCGGCGCAGCATGTGCAAGACCCAGGCAGCCTTGGGATAGAGATGTTGATCGAAAAGCTGGAAAGGATGGGCGAACCGGTGGCTCACGATGGCGCGGCGATACGGCTCGGAGAAATACGCGTCGGCTGCATCGACCAAACCGATCTCGAACTCATCCGCGCCGAGGTCCTGCTCTTTCCAGATCAGCTCGAAGTACGTGGCGAACCCTTCATTGAGCCAGGCGTGCGCCCAGTGCTTGCAGGTGAGCAGATCGCCGAACCATTGGTGCGCCAGCTCGTGCGCCACCAGATCGTCGCTCGAGAAGTCGAGCGCGGCGCGCTCGTCGTGGAGCGTTCCGTCCGTCTGCGTGGTGGCCGAGGTGTTCTCCATTCCGCCGAACATGAACCGCCGGACGGCGACCTGAGCGTACTTCTCGTACGGGAACGGACACTCCAGGAGGCGGGCGAAGTGCCGGATCATGTCGGGAGTGCGTCCGAACGATCTCCATCCTTCTTCTTCGCGTCCCGGCTCCACATAATACTCGACCGGAAGTCCGTCGCACTCGTCCTCGAGCTTCGTGAACACGCCGATCACGAGCGAGATGAGATACGAAGAATGCGGGACCGACTCGCGATAGTGCCAGGTTCGAAGCTTCCCGCTCTCGGGCCGATGAAGACGCTTCCCGCGAGCTGAGGGCGCCCTTTTTGCTCCGCCACGAGCTCGAGGGGCGGGGCGATCCGTCACGCCGAGCAGCGCGCCGTTGGAAATGACCGTGTAGATCTCGGGCAC
>CAMPIC010000467.1 GCA_946886185.1 uncultured bacterium | reverse complement strand
CAGGCTGGAGGGATATCCGCTCACGCTCGTGCTAGCGGTGTTGAGACCGCCGTCGGCCGCGATCGAAAGCTCCGTGACCGCGCCCAAACCTGCCGGGCTCCAAGCGACCGCGAGCGGCCCGTTCGCTCGCGCCAGGTTCGCACCGCCCATTCCGAGCGCAACAGCGCCGGGGCGGGCCCCGAAATGATCGATCGGACGATAGTAGAGCGCGGGAGCCACGGTGGCGAAGGTGTTGAACCCGACCCGACCGAAATCGACCGTGATCGTTTCGATTCCGCCCCCCTGGGCAAATGCCGCGGAGGCTGGAGCGAGCGCGCAGGTGAGCGCGAGCAACGCTCGCGAGCACTTTCGAGGGACTCGAGTCATGAAGCAATGTCTCCCCTGAAACTTCGTTGCGGCGGTGACCGTTCGGAAGATCACGAGCGTTCGCCCAGTAGGAGCGCCAGGACCACGCCGGAGAAGGACCAGAAGCTGAGGTTGCGCAGGGTGCGGCCGCCGTCGAATCGCACCAGGTCGACGCGCTCGATTTCAGAGCGCTGCAGCTGGACCTCGGGGAGGTTCTCTCCGATCGAGACCCTCGCGTCGGAGAGACGCTCGGTGACCTGCTCGACCGAGCCGGTGCTCTGGAGCAGGACCAGGTTCTCCAGCTCGATCGTATCCTCGGAGAGCGAGCGGATCCGGCCCCGGTAGACGTTGCCCTGATCGGTGTAGCGCACCCGCGAAGCCGTCTGCATCCGGCCTTGGAGGGTTCGATCGCCGCTGAACGTGAGGACGACCTTCTGCTGAGCCTCGAACGCCTTGTCGGGCGACTCCACCCGTTTCGCGCACCCGGTCATGGAGAAGGCAAACGAAACCAGCAATACGGCCCCGATCAGGCCGCGAACGCGCAGGAACATGAACATCACTCCAAGGGTGACGCCGCGAGGCAAATCAGGCAGGTCGTCCCGAGTCGAGATCCCCACCGCCCGTACCATTCATCCGACCGAGGCCATGCTTCGGTCACAGGTTCTCCCACCCCGGTACGCGCGGACTATAGGAGAGGCCCCCGCGAGCGTCAAGCGGCCGTCCATTCCGGAACGGCACGCCGCGGAAGGCAGGGGCAACACGGCGTCTGGACGGCGCATGGGGATCGGGAGCAATCCCGGGTAGCACCCGGCGCGTCAGCGGAGCGCGAGGGCGCCGCTGCTCGGCGCGCGGGCACCCGTACCGGGGGCCGACTCGAGGTGTGTGGGCAGCCGACGCCGCGGAGGAGGACCTTTCCTCAGGCCGCTTCCTGCGCGAGGTCGTCGTCGAGATAGACGCGGCTCAGGATCTCGTCGATGGAGATCCCGTGGTCGAGCGGATGGCAGCCGGCGCGGATCCGGAAGCGAGGATCCACCTCCGGGCCGTCGTCCAGCGAGCGGTCCTCCGCCGGAGAGAGCGCTCCGTCCGGGCCGGGCGCGAGAATCCGGATCCGGGGCCGATCCACCTGGCGGGGATTGGCGGCCGGCTCCAGCACCACTCCCAGCTCGCCGCTCTCCAGGCGGACCATCGAACCGACCGGATAAAGCCCCGTCAGACCGACGAAGACGCGCAGGAGGTCCGGATCGAACATCCGCCCGGAGTTCTCCATCATGTACCGGATCACGCCGTCGGGAGTGAACGGCCGTTCCATGTAGATCCGGCTCGCGGTCATCGCGTCGAAGCAGTCGCAGAGCGTGACGATCCTGGAGAACAGTCCCTGCTGCCAGTCCTCCCCCAGCTTGGGATATCCGGAACCGTCGAATCGCAGATGGTGCTCGGCGCTCACCAGCATGACGCGGATCGCGAGGTCGCTCATTCCCCCGTACTGGAGCAGCTCGCGCGCGCCCGAGAGCGGATGCCGGTGCATGATCTTCCACTCATTGGCATCGAATCGCCCCGGCTTCCAGAGCACTCGCTTGGGAATGCGCGTCTTTCCCATGTCGTGGAACATCGCGCCGACCCCCAGTTGGCTGAGCTCGGCGCGCGGCAGGCCGAGACGCTGGCCCACCGCCATGGAAAGCACCGCGACGTGCACCGAATGCTGGAAGGTGTAGGCGTCGAAGTTGTGCATCGCGGAGAGACCGAGGAGTGAGAACTCTTCTTCGACGAGAGTGTCGACCATCTCGTGCACCACCGCCCGCGCCTTGCGCAGCTCCGGAATCTTGTGAACCTGGCTCTGCCGGAAGATGAGGCGCGCAGCCTGGAGCGCGCGGAAGAAAGTGCGACGGGCCGAATTGCGGCGATCTCCCTCGTCTTCGGCCGCCTGCGGATCGTAAGGATGCGCCGTCACTCCCGGCACCAGCTCGAGCACGCTGTTCAGGATCGGGTGCGGCTTTCCGTGGGCATCGACCGACTCGGCGAGCGCTCCGTTCTCCGTCAACGCGGTGTCGAGCCGAGGATAGAGATCGAGGAACTGGAGCAGCGCGTCGCGCTCGATGTAGCCGTCGATTTCGAGCGCGCCGATCCCGAGTCGGTCGAGCTCGGACCAGAGCGTGCGCACCTGGAGCCGGATGTCGGGCGTCGGCCGGATGCAGACCCGATTGATCACGAGGTGAGGCCCGCTCCGCTGGATGCGCGACTTCGGTCCCGCCTCGCGCAGCGTCTCCTCGAGTCGGGCGACCGCTTCGGTGGAGCGCGGATCGTGCGCGCCCCGCAACCGGAAGGTGTGGAGCGCCGCGAACAGATGATGGAGGAGATGGAGCGGAAGCTCTTCTCGCGAGATCGCGGCCTTGAGGTCGAACCCGGGACTGGTCATGCCGCCTCCTGCTTCGCCGTCTCGACGAGGTAGCGTTCGAATCGCGCGAGGAGATCCGGGCGCTTGCGCTTCCAACGCGCCTCGAGCGCGCTCGGTCCGCTCGCGCGAGCGCCAGAGACTGCGATGCTCGGCCAGCCGCGCGAGTACCGGAGCGACTTCATCCGGCGCGACGCATCCCGCGGCGAGGAACACCGCTTTCTTCTCCTCGAGCCCGCGATGGCCGAACTCGCGCGAGACCACCACGCGCAGAAGCAGCTCCAGCGCTTTCGGTCCCCCCACCTTGCTCAGACTGCCCGCGGCGGCCATCCGCACCGATCCGTCGGGATCGACGAGCGCTTCCCCGAGCGCGGCCAGCGCCGCCTTTCCTTGCGCCCCGCCCAGTGCGCGAGCCGCGAGCTGCCGCAGCGAAGCGTCCGGATCCTTGAGGAGTTCGCGCGCTTTGCGGGCGCCTTCCTCGTCGAGAGGTCCTTCTTCCTCGATGGCGAACCGTTGCACCGGACGGCGGGGATCTTCCAGGCAGGCGCGCCGGGCTTCTCCGTCCACCCGCAAGCGCTGCCGCACCCGTTCGAGAGCCTCGCCGTTGGGAGTGGCCCGCTCGTCGAGCAGAAGGCTCGCCACTTCCGGAAATGCCCGCACCGGAATCGCTTCGAGAAATTGCTGAGCCGCGGCGCGATCCACTTCGTGCGCCCGCGCATCGAGCTCGGCGGCGCGCACGAAGAGAGCCGGCTCGTCGAAAAGCCGGCGCGTGGCCCGCAGAGCCAGCCGCGTCGGTTCGAGCTCCGGCTCGGGGGCCA
>CAMPIC010000466.1 GCA_946886185.1 uncultured bacterium | reverse complement strand
GGGAGGGACCGGGCCCGCATCGAACTCGAAATGCCCTTTGTTCCAGAGGAGGACGCGATCGAGCATCCCCTGCAGGACGAGGGCCCGCGTTTCCTCGAGAGTCTCCTCGGAAATCGTGACGCTGTTGCCGATCTGCCGCCACAGATCGACGCCCTGATCGGCCGCCAGCATCCGGATCCGCCGCTCTTCATCACGGCCCACCTGGCCGAGACCGACCAACGCGTCGAGGAGCGGATCGGGATCGGCCGGATTGGGTGGCTGGCATCCGATGAGCCGACCCTCGCGAAAGTGCAGACCATGGCGCTTCTTTCCGGACTCGATGTAGAGCGTGCCGGTCTTTTGCTGGAGCGCGATCACCTGGAGCGTCTCGAGGACGCTGAACTCGCTGAGATTTCCGCTCAGTGCCATTCAGGAATCACCTTTCTCTCGCTTCTCCGGCGCCACTCGTTTTCCCGGTTGCGATCAGTGCGGCGTCTCAGGCGGCCAGACGATCGACGTCGCGGCTCAGGAACGCTTGCAGTGTCGCGGCGCGATGCCGCGCGTGCCGCACCCCCGCCGCGGAGGCGACGATCGCAATCAGGAGCGTGAGCACGCCCAACGACCGGATCCAGGCTCCCAGTGGGTCGGCCCACGGTCCGTTCAGGATCGACTCGCCCCAGATCGGATAGGTGAGCAGGGCGCAGGAGGCGCCCGCGATGGAGCCGGACAGGAATGCAGTCCCCGGACTGCCGAACGACGCGGGCCCGACGCCGGGGACGAACGGCGCCAGTGCGCGCACGAGCTGCGCGGACCAGGCCGGTTTCTCTTCGAGAAGACGCCGCAAGAGCAGGCGGGTCGCTTCTCCGGAGCTCATTCCACCGAGCGCTTCGGCGCAGCGATGGCAGTACGCGCGGCGATCGAGTCGCGCGAGACAACGGCGGCAGACCGGTCCGCCGCACTGATAGCACTCGTGCACGCGGATGAGCCGGCGCATCCAGCGCCCCGCGGAGAGGCCGGCGAAGACCGCGAAGATGACGATCGGAGCCGTCCACAGAGGGCTCCGCAGCGGCAGCAGTCCGCTGAGAAGTCGCGGCGGAACATCCGGTCCCGGGTGGCGCAGCGTGTAGGCCCATAGATCGGACGCGGTCCAGAGCGCATCGACCGAGCTGGAGGGCTCGAATCGATCTCCGGTGCGCGTCAAGGCGCGCATCCGATTGAGATCGATCCGGCTCGCGCGCTCGAACTCGGCGTCGGCCAGGATGTACTCGCCGCGCCGCGCCTGGGCGAGCGCGAGATCGTAGTGCGGTTCGAAGGCGGAGGGCTCGATCTCGATCGCGCGGCGATAGTGCACCATCGCCTGCTCCGGCTGCCCGGCCATGAGCAGCGCGTTGCCGACGTTGGTCTCCACCACCCACGGAGGCACGTCCCCCGAGCGCGACGACTGGTTGTAATAGTCGACCGCGCCGAAGGGGTCTCGGTCCACTTTGCGCGCCAGTCCTTCGAGATAATGCGCCACGGCCGGATTGTTCTCGCGCGGGACCCATTGCCGGATGTGCGAGCGCAAGGCAGGGCTGATCGGGTGCTGCTGCGCGGCTGCGATCAGTCCCGAGTCGCGGCCGTCCGGCGCGCTCGACCACCAGGGAGCCGAAACGACCAGGAGCGGCCCCAGGATCGCGATCCAGGTCGTGGCCACGAGCGCGAGCGCGCGCTCTCCGCGTCCGAAGCGATAGGACGCGAGGAAGACCAGGAACAGGAGCGAGACGAGGATCCCGAGGTTCGAGAGGAACGGCAGGCACAGCACCACCGCCGCGAGCACCACGGCCGGGCCGCGCGCCATGCGGAGCGCATAGGAAAGAGTTTCCTGCACAGTATGGTGGAGGGCGCGCGCGTGGCGCACCAGCAGGCCCAGCAGGAACGCGAGGCTGCCCAGCGTGAGGGCGATGCAGGTCCCGAGCATCGCGTGCCGGATGAGCCAGCGCTGGAACGGAAAATCACGCTGGAGAATGTCGAGGCATTCCCGGGTCCACTGCGCCGCCGCGGGAAAATCGCGGAACAGATTGCCTTGGATCAGGCGCAATCGAGGAGGGAGGAAGTCGAGATCGAACCGGCTCGCCCGGCGCCACGATTCCAGCGCGGCGCCATGAGCCCCCGCATCCCATTGCGCATTTCCCTCGAGGTACGCGTCGAGCGAAGCAAGGCGATGATTGCCTCCCGGCTGCTGGCGGCGCGCGCTCTCCAACGAGCTCCAGCGCCCCGTCTCCGGATTCCCCTGCTCGTTCCCGCTCTGCGAGGCAGAGGCCGGGGAGAACGAGATCCCCAGCGCCACCAGGAGCGGCAAGGACGCGCGCCATCGGCGGCGCGCCGATTGCACGCGGATAAGCCAGCGAACGCTCGGTTTGACGATGGCCGGCGCCCGCCTGAATCGTGAGATCATCGTTCTTTATCTCCTCGGCGAGGAGGCGGAGACCCAGGTTGTTATCGGTCCCCTGGAGACACCTCTGAATGCGCGACCGATGCGCTCCGGGCCGAGCGGGGGGAGACAAATGGCTTGCGCTCCCTGTGTAGCTATACGATCGTACGGCCGGAACGACATTCGCACCGAACGATCGTTTCATCGTCTTGACACGCCGGAAGTCGCGCGGTTACGGAGAGCCCGGGCCGCAACCGGGGACGAGAAGCTCGAGGAGAATCGAATCCATGATGCGATGGGACGGTCTACGGAAGCTGAAGACCAACGGCTGGATCCTGGCGCTTTGGCTCCTCTTCTGCGCCGGCGCGGCGCAGGCTCAAACCCCGGGGACAAGCCCTCCGGCCGCCACGGCGCAGGACACTCTCATCGATACGACCGCTGCTCCGCCCCCGGCCGCCGCTCCGGAGCCGGATGTAGAACCGGAGCCGCAGCCTCCGCAATCGACCACCTCGGGCTTCATCGAGTTCTTCAACAAGGGGGGCGTCTTCATGTGGCCCCTCCTGGCCTGCTCGATCATCGGGCTGGCCGCGATCATCGAGCGCGCGATCACGCTCCAGCGCGCCAGCACCAACACCAAGAAGTTCATCGCTCGCGTCATCCAGGAGCTCCGGAGCAACGGCGTGCGCGCGGCGATCGAGCTCTGCCAGTCCACGCGCGGACCGATCGCGGCGATCGTGCACTCCGGTCTCGTCAAGGCGGACCAGGGTCCCGTGGCGGTGGAGAAAGCGATCGAAGCCGCGGGCGGCATCGAGGTCTCCTTCCTGCAGCGCGGCCTCATGATCATGGCGACCGTGGCCAACGTCGCTCCGCTCCTCGGATTCCTCGGAACCGTTTCCGGAATGATCAACGCGTTCGAAGCGATCGCCGCCGCCGAGCAGGTGAGCGCGAAACTGGTGGCGTCCGGAATCTCCGAAGCATTGATCACGACCCTGGCCGGTCTGGTCATCGCGATTCCGGTGCAGATCGCCCACAACTACTTCTTGTCGCGGATCGATCGATTCATCATCGAGATGGAAGAGTCGTCAATCGATCTGGTGAACGAGCTCGAGACGGGGAACATCCGCCCGTAATCGGAGGTTTTCCCTTTCGGAGGTAGATCGATGGCG
>CAMPIC010000465.1 GCA_946886185.1 uncultured bacterium | reverse complement strand
CTGCCCTCCCCCCAGCCCCCGGCAGCGCCCATCTCACCACGCTCACCCGTTTCCTCGACTCCGGGAGCGCCGGCATCGGTGTTTTCCTGGAGACATCGTTTGACGGCGCTTTGCCGTGGCACTAGGATTCTGCCACCAGCAGTCACCACAGGAGTCTGGGACTTCCGGATCGCCCCTATCGTCGATCGAGGGGCGGCTCGCGCAGTCCGATGCGGGGTCAACGGTACGCTTCCGGTCACGGTCCGCCGGCGGCGTGGGCATGGGACCGTGGCCGATGATTCTTCCCAGGAGGAAGCACCTATGATGACAGCTCGTATTCTTCTCGTTGTCACCGCGATCCTGCTCGCTGCGCCCGCGCAGGCGTACAACATCCTCACCGTCGACATGGGCGCCTACTGGAATAGGCTCGATTGGCAGGATTGGGGAGCCCAGGAAGGCCGCGGAGCATCCGGCATTTCCGGGGAACGTTGGTACACCTCGGTCCATTACGAGGACCTCGCCAACGTCAACCTCTTCGATTACGACGTGCTCCTCGTGCAGTCCGGCTTTCTCGATGACTACGTGACTCAACCGGCGACGCAGGCGCTCCAGGCGTTGCAGGCGAAGAAGGCGGAGATCGCATCGTTCGTCGCGGCCGGAGGCGGTCTGGTCGGAACGGCGCAGCCGCTCGCGGCCGATGGCCTTCAGCCTTGGGGCTGGGCTCCCGTCAATCTCGAGTCGGTCGGCGGGATGCACGAGAACATCGTGCGGATCAACAATCCCGCGCATGACGTGATGGCCAATTCCACCCACGAATCCTTGAGCAATTGGGAGAGCTCGCTGCACGGATACTTCTCCGATTGGGACACGCGCCTCTCCCCTCTCGCGGTGCAGGGAGAGCTCTCCACTTCGGCCAACCAACTGGTCCGCGCCGTGACGCTCGCCGGGACGTTCGGCGGTGATTGCGGACGGATGGTCTACACGATGCAGGACGCCGACTTCCATTCGTACCAGGGCATCGGCGGCGCGCGCACCTTCATGCGCGACGCGGTCGACTGGGCCGCGGGTGGAGTGTGTGAACCGGTGCCCGAGCCGGCCACGCTGGCATTGCTCGGCATGGGCCTGGCGAGTCTCGGAATCGTCCGCCGTCGCCGCAGCTGAACTCGATCAGGCGAATGGGTCGCGATCGGTCCGCCAACGCGTCACCTCACCTGCACGCGCCCGCGTGAACAGTCCCGTGGGCGTGGCCAGCGCGGTGATGAGAGCCATCAGCATCCAGTAGATGATGGGATAGAACACCGCGACCGGGAAGTACCGCACCACCTCCGGATCGTACTTGCGTTCGAGTAGCACTCCGGTCGCGAGTTGCGCCATGCACAGCGTCGCGATCAGCATTCCCCACCACAGCGGGATGGGGCTGATCCCGCGCGGCAGATGCCCGACCGCCGAGCTCACGATCCAGAAGATGGTCAGCAGCACCGCGCAATAGGCCCAGAGCACCGAGAGCGTCGCCTCGATCACCACCGGCCAGAGCCGTCTGTCCCCCAGACCGCTCCAGACCCCCCGGTGCCGGCGAAGGATCTGCGACAGTCCGCGAGCCCAGCGCATCCGCTGCTTCCACAGCCGTCCCAAGGTGGGCGGCACCTGCATCCAGACGATCGCATTGCTTTCGTACCGGACGTCATAGCGCGCCCGCTGCAGCTTCCAGGAAATGTCGATGTCTTCCGTCGCCATTTCCGGCGCATAAAGCTGTACGTCCAACAAAGCCGACTTGCGGAAGAGTCCGACCACTCCGCTCATCGTGAGGATCCTTCCCCAAACACGCTGTGCCCGGCGGAGCAGCGAAACAATCGACGTGAACTCGATCATCTGGAGCTTGGCGAGGAACGTCTCGCGATTGGCCACTTTCGGATTGCCGGTGACCGCGCCCACGCGCGCGCTCCGGAAGTGCGGCACGAGATACCGGAGCAGATCGGGATCCGGATACGCGTCCGCGTCCAGGACCAATACCAGCTCGCCCGTCAGGCAAGGAATCGCGTCATTGAGCGCCATCGCCTTGCCTTCGTTATAGCGCTTCTGGATCAGGCGAATGCGCGGATGCGCGTCCAGACCGCGCGCGGAACGGAACTCCTCGATCGCGTGCACGGTTCCGTCGGTAGAGGCGTCATCCACCACCACCACCTCGAAATTGGGATAGCGCATCGCGCACACCCCTTCGAGGGTGCGGCGGATGACCGCTTCTTCCGAATACGCGGGGATCAAGACCGAAACGAGCGGCGGCTCGCCGGTCAAGGCGTAGAACTCTTCGCGATCGCCGCGTTCACGCCGCCAGTAGAACTGAACCGCGGTCGCGATCCAGGTCAGGCTCGACACCACCGGATACAGTCCGAAGAACAGAAGCAGCAGGGCATAGAGCGGATGCTGGTCGAAGAGACTGAATCGGTCCGGGGTCACGCATCCACCGTGCGGTACAGCTTGCGATTCGTCTCCGGCTCGACCTCGATCCAGATGGAGCGTGCTTCCTGCACCTCGCGCCAGTTGGCCTGGAGTCGCCGGCCGACCTTGTCCTCCTCGAACTTCCACGCGACTTCCCGCACTCGCGTGCGCGGGGTGCGGCTGCGGGCCACGCCTTCGTTGAATCGTATCCAGAGCGTGTTGAGCAGGACGATTCCGCAGAGAAGGACGGCGACGGAGAGAAGCGCGAGCCAGCCGTCGCGCTCCAGTCCGCGTGCGAAGACGGTCCACCAGAGAAAGAGGAAGACGACCCATCCGCCCAGCGCGAGCAATCCGTGAAAGCCGCGCCGCAGCGGATCGCGGGTACTGGTCACGACCGACGGCAGCGTTCCACGTGGCATCGTCACAATCCGTTCGGGATGGCTGGCTTGCCCCCGAGATCCTCCGCGCGCGATATGGCCGAGGTCAGGAACATCGCGACACCAGGATACGCGGCTTCTCCCCTATCACTAAGCAGGAATATTCCGGATCCGCCCGGTGAACGCGGCGTGTCGTGAACCAGCACGCTCCATCGCTCGGCAGAAATACTCCGAGATCACCACCGAGCGTGGGGCGTCGTGGACCTGGACGCTCCCTCACGCGACATCGAATGTCTGGGTTCGCCCGCGCCGTCAGACGGTCTCGGCGGGCGCGACATGCGTTGCCCGGTACCAATCGACATAGGCCTGGATGTGCTCTCGCGCGTCGGGCGCGAGCTCGAGGAAGCACGCTCCCATGCGGTGGCCTCGGTCGTTGCGCGACGCCGGCTCACAGCGCACCACGACGGCCACTCCCTCGATCCGTCGCGACGGCTCGTCGGCGAACGGTGGGAAGACGAACTCGATCCCCAGCTTGGTCATCGGCTCCATCGGGCGGTCGATGTGGCAGAAGAAGCCGCCCACGCTGAAGTTGAGCACCTCGAGGCGTCTTTCCTCGCCCGGGTTCTCGCCTTCGAGGATCGCTTCCAGCTGGATTTGCGCGCGGCGGTGTTTGCGTCGTTCAGGACGCGCGTTCGGACTGGACATCGTGCTCCCTCCGTGAAAGGTGTCTGTCCGTGTCTTCGGCAGCCGACCCGTTCGGGAAC
>CAMPIC010000464.1 GCA_946886185.1 uncultured bacterium | reverse complement strand
ATTCCGGGCGGCGCATCGAGGAAAGGGATGTCCAAATGTTGCGGTCTCTGTTTTCCGGGGTCACGGGCCTCGGCACCAACTCCACGCGCATGGACGTGATCGGTAACAACGTCGCGAACGTCAACACGATCGGGTTCAAGACCTCGCGCGTCACGTTCGAGGAAACGGTCAGCCAGCTCCTGCGCGGCGCCACCGGTCCGGTGGGAGCGCTGGGAGGTTCCAACCCGGTCCAGATCGGAAACGGCGCCCGGCTCGGCTCCTTGGACTCCGTCTTCACGCAAGGCGGAATCGAAGCGACCGGCGTCGATACCGATCTCGCCATCCAGGGCCGGGCGTTCTTCGTCCTCTCCGACGGAGTGAACTCGTACTTCACGCGCGCGGGGGCGTTCCAGCTCGACGGGCAGGGGCAGCTGGTCAATCCGACCAATGGATTCGTCGTCCAGGGATTCGGATACGACCGCACCACCGGCACCTTCGCGGCGCAACCGAGCTCGCTGCGCATTCCGCTCGGTGAAGCGGAGCCGGCCAAGCAAACGACGGTCATCAACTACCGCGGCAACCTGGAAGCGGACTCGGAGCCGCGCGGAAGCCAGGCGCAGTCGGGCGTGCTCTACGACCAGGTCGGTGAGTTCGCCATGGACACGGTTCCGCTGATCAACCTCCGCGCTGACTCGGCTGGAGTGGTCCCGCTGCTCGAAGAGGGGGACGAGATCCGCTTCAGCGCCACGGTCAATGGCGAGACGGTGAGCGACACGTTCGCGGTTACGGCGGGCAACACGCTGGCGGACTTGATCGCCTCGCTCCAGACCACCCTCAACACCGCGGAAGGAGTCGATGGGATCACCGTCTCGGTGAGCGCCAACGGACAGGTCCAGGTGCAGTCTCCGGATCAGCTCGGCACCAATGGTGCGGTGCGCGGTCTCACCATTCAGGCGCTCGACGCCGACGATGTGACGCGCGACGACTTCAACAGCATCCTCGCGATGAACGAGACGCAGACGGCGCGCGACGCGGGCAACTTCGTGGAGGAGACGACGGTCTATGACTCGCTCGGCTTCGCGCACGTGGTGCGACTCGACTTCACGCGCGTCCTGGGCACCAACCAGTTCACCTGGAACGCGACGGTGGACGGCGGCGACACGCCGGTGCTGGTCGGGGGCTCGGGACGGGTCACCTTCAACACCGATGGGTCCTTGAGCGGGTTCTCCTATGACCCCGCTCTCGGCGTCATCCCGACGCGCCTCACGATCGGCCCTGCCAGCGGCGCGGCGACTCCTCTGGAGATCGAGCTCAACGCGGGAACGATCGGAGGATTCGACGGCATCACCCTGCTCCGTTCGGCGACCAGCCTCGAGGCGACGCAGGACGGATTCACCCAGGGTTCGCTCGTCGACTTCCGGGTCGATCGCAACGGCGAGGTGATCACGCTCTTCTCGAACGGCGTGACCCGGCCGGTGGGGAAGTTGGCTCTGGCCGACTTCGTCAATCCGGCTGGTCTGCTCCGTTCGGGAGACAACCTCTTCCAGGCGAGCCTCAACTCGGGCGATCCACTCGTGGCCACGGCCGGCTCCGGCATCGAGGCCTCCGTCTTCAGCGGCTCGCTCGAACAGTCGAACGTGGACCTGGCACGGGAATTCACCAACATGATCCTGGCGCAGCGAGGCTTCCAAGCCAGCGCACGTGTCATCACCACCAGTGACGAGGTGCTCAGCGAGCTCCTGAACATCAAGCGGTAGTAGGGATTTCGCGGTTCGGGGAGAGGTTCTCCCCGAACCGAATTCTCGGGAGGTTGGTCGATGGTAGAGAAGAAACCGGCGGAGACGCCTGCGCCACAGCCGGCCAAAAAGGGACCGGTTCCGCCCATAGTGGTCAAGATCGCGATACTCGCGGGGCTGCTCGTGGTGACCGGAGTCGGGGTTCTGCTCCTCGTCACCGAAGTGATTGCGCCTCGTTTGGAAGGTTCGGTCGCCCAGGCCGAGGGGGTCCCGTCCGAGCACGGCGACGCGGAGGGCGATGCGGATCCCCACTCCGAGGGCGATCAGAAGGACAAGAAAGACAAGAAGGACAAGAAGGGCGACCACGGCGGAGAAGCGGAAGCCAGCTCCATGGTCTCCCTGGGCGATCTCGTCGTGAATCCGGCCGGCACGGGAGGTCGCCGTTATCTCAAGGTGCAAGTCGCGCTCGAGCTCTCCGATCCCAGCGAATCGGGCGCCGTCGAAGCGCGCGCTCCGCAGCTTCGCGATCGCATCATCCGTGAGCTGACCGCGCGTACGCTCAGCGAGCTGACCGATCCGGTCGCCAAGGACGAGATGAAGGAGACCATCCTCGACGAGCTCAATCAGGTGCTCGGCGAGGGCGCGGTGCGCGACCTGTACTTCACCGAATACGTGATCCAGTAAGGACGGAGCGGCGTCGTGGCGAACATCCTCTCACAAGAGGAAATCGATGCCCTCATGGGGGCTGTCGAGGACGAGGAGCCGACCGTCTCCTCGATCGGAGAGGTGGATCCGGAAACGGAGCCCGAGGATCTGCCGCGTCACCCGAAATCGGCGGTCGCCCTCTACGATTTTCGACGCCCCAACCGAGCTTTCTTCAAGGAACAGCTTCGACTCTTCCAGACGATTCACGACGCCTTCGCCCGCCAATACGCGGCCACGCTTTCCGGATATCTGCGTTCCATGGTCGAGATGGAGATCGTTTCCGCGGATCAGCTCACGTACGGAGAGTACGTGCTCTCGCTTCCGGGAAGCACGAGCCTGTTCATCTTCGACATCTCGCCTCTGGAAGGGCGCGCGGTCTTGGAGATCAATCCATCGCTCATCCTGTGCATGGTCGACCGGCTGTTCGGAGGGATGGGCGCAAAGCCGGACTTCACACGCGATCTGACCGATATCGAGACGGCCGTGATGACCAAGATCGTGCAGCGGGGTCTCTCCATCCTGGGCCATGCCTGGGACGGCGTGGTCAAGCTGCGCCCGGTCCTGCGCGAGCATGAGACGAAGCCGGTCATGATGCAGCTCCTGCCCAACACCGACTCGGTCGTGCTCATCACGTTCGAGCTCCGGATGATGAGCAGCAGCGGGACGCTGTCCATCTCCTACCCCTATACGGCGATGGAGCCGATCATCCCGCGCATCTCGCACACGCGGCTGTTGCGGCGCAAGGCGGAGCGCGATGAGACCGCGCGCAGTTGGATCGGAGCCACCCTGACCCAATCGGAGGTGCCGGTGGTGGCCGAGCTCGGCCAGGCCGATCTCTCCATCCGCGAATTCCTGCAGCTGCAAGTCGGAGACGTGATCGCCCTGGATCGATGGGCGCGCGATCCGATCGATCTGCGCGTGGGAAATGTCACCAAGGCGAAAGTCCGGCCCGGATTGCGCGGAAAGCATCGCGTCGTCCAGGTGGAAGATCTGTTGACCGACGACTTGAATCTGATCGGCGCACTGGAACCACAGGGAGGTGGTGAGAATGAGCCAGGAAGACGATCCGCGTGATCCGGGTCAAACGAATGCCGAGGAGCCGCCTCGAGAGCAGGGCGGCCCGATGCGCGAGTCGGAGCAAGGCGGCC
>CAMPIC010000463.1 GCA_946886185.1 uncultured bacterium | reverse complement strand
CAGACGGTCGCGCAGGAGCAGAGCCTTCATCTCGATCGCGATCCGCTTCATCTCGTCGAGCGCGCGCGACACTTCCGGCTTCCCCGCGCGATAGCTCTGCATCTGATTTTCCACGATGTGGGCGGAGAGTCGCGTGCGCCCCGTGTAGCAGAGGAGAAGGGAGTACTCGAGCTCGCAGAGGATGTCGCGACGGAGCTTGAGCGGAGTCACGACGGTGTGGTCACCATAGAACTCGATGAAGTTGAATCCGCCGAACGTCGCCGCGTACTGATCCTGCCGGCCCCCCGCGAGCTTCAACTCCTGGCGCTCGATGCGGAAGGTGCGCTCCGCGACTTCGTACTGCGTGAGGGGAATCCGGAGCCACTCCGCGAGCGCTCCCACCAGCGTGGTCACCATGGTGGATGAGGAGCCGAGCCCAGATCCCGGAGGAGCATCGGAGTGGAGGAAGATCTCGCATCCCGTGGGAAACGGATCGCCTCCCTCCCGGAACTGGAAATGGTTGACCACCCCGCTGATCAGATCGAGCTCGGTCCCGAGCGGGATCGGCTTGCCCAGCGGATGCTCGCGCGTGATCTCGAAATCGAACGAGGTGATCCGCACCACGTTCCCTTCGATCGGGCGCAGGGAGGCGTACGCGTACTTGTCGATGGTGGCGGAGAGCACCACTCCGCCGCGCTCTTCGGGATAGGGAGAGACGTCGGTGCCGCCGCCGCAGAAGCTGATTCGGAGGGGCGCCTTCGCCCGGAAGATCGCATCGATCATGGACACCCCGGGAGTATCGAACCGGCCCGCGCGCAGGTCAACGCGCCACCGGCCCGTGCCAAGGATCAGGCGAGATGGCGGAGATCTAGAACCGGGCGCGGATCCAGCGGAATTCCTGCTCCGCTCGTCTCAAGCGCTCTGGGGTCCCGATGTCGCGGAAGAAGCAGCGGCAGGTCATCGCGAGCAGGAGCGATTCCCGCGCCAACTCGGGCAGGAGCTCTCTCTCGAGGCTGCTCGGGCCGTCCGGGAGCCGATCCAGGGCGGCGCGTCCCGCGAGATAGACGCCGCCGTTGATCCATCCCTCTCCCGCGATCCCTTTCTCCAGGAACTGCGCTACGCGATACGTGCGCATCCGGATCACCGGATCGATCCGCGGACCTTCGAGACTCGGCGGCGACACATCCGGCGGATCCGAGGGCCGCTCCCCGAGCTGCAGCCCTCCGTAGTCCTTGCGCTCTTCCTGCCATGCTCCGAGCAGCGTGATCCCCTCGCGACTCCGCTTCCCCAACAGCTCGTGCCCGGCGATCAAGTCGCGGTAGACCCCCTCGGCGTACGAGTCGGCGTTCGCGATCAGATTGAGCTCGCCGAAGGAAGCGCGCGCCAACCGCAGCGCGCCACCGGTCCCCTGTGGAGTCTCCTCCTGGTGTGCGTGCAGTGTCAGAGGCTCCAGGATCGCCCGCTCGACCGGGCCCAGAGAGCTCCGCCCATCGTCGACCCCCAGCGCCGTGAGAACCTCTTCCGCTCCGTGACCCACCAGCAAGTGGACGACGCGAAACCCTTGCAGACCGATCAGGCGGAGGAAGTAGAACAGGAACGGAAGGCGGACGATCGGGATCACGGCCTTGGGCCGCGCGTCCACTTTGCGGAGTCGCGTTCCCAGACCTCCACACAGCACGAAGACCGGAATCTCCTCCCGCCGAGGCAGAGACACAGGCGGCGTCGGGCCAGGGCTCGAGGCGATGGACGGGGCCGCGGGGATCGGCGCGGGGATCGGCGCTGAGATCGGCGCTGAGATCGGCGAGGTTTCCGGCTTGGACCGAGATCCGGCGGGCCCGCTCACCAGCCCCCCGCGGGGAGTGCGTCGATTCGGCTCGCGACCGCCAGCGGATCCGCATTGCCCCCGCTCAGGATGATCCCCGTTCGCTTCCCGTGCGCATCGACCCTGCCCGCAAGCAGCGCGGCAAGTCCCACCGCAGCACTCGGTTCTACGAATAACTTCATGCGCATCCACAACCACGCGAGCGCGCGCACGATCTCCTCATCGGTGACGGTGGCGACTCCGGCGACGTGCTGCTGCAAAATCGGGAAGTTCCGTTGGCCCACGAAGCGCGTCCGCAGTCCATCGGCGATCGTGTCGGGAGCGTGCTGGAGCACGACGATCTTTCCGGAGGCCAGAGATCGGGCGCCGTCGTTCCCCGCTTCCGGCTCGACTCCCCAGATCTCGGTGGCTCTCGTTCGTGAGCTTCCGTCCGGATGCGCCGCCAGGCACGTCCCGGCGAGCAGACCTCCCCCGCCCATGGGAGTGATGAGGAGATCGAAGGGGCCGGCATCCTCGATCAGCTCGAGGGCGGCAGTGCCCTGGCCCGCGATCACCGCCTCGTGATCGTAGGGGGGAATGATCGCGAGACCGCGCTCTTCGGCCAGGCGCGCTCCCACCGCCTCGCGCTCCTCGTTCTTACAGGAGACGATCTCGGCTCCATACCCGAGCGTGGCGGCGCGCTTCAGAGGGAGAGTCCCCTCCGGCATCACCACCGTCACCGGCACGCCCAGCAGCTTCCCGGCAAGCGCGATCCCGCTGGCGTGATTGCCGGAGGAGAAGGCCACGGCCCCGCGGCGCCGCTGCTCCGGAGTGAGCCGGAAGAGCGCATGGTAGGCTCCGCGGAACTTGAATGCCCCCGCGCGCTGCAGATGCTCTCCTTTGAAGACGATCTGTGTTCCCAGGCGCTCGTCCAGCGTGCGCGAGGTGAACGTGGGCGTCCGGTGCGCGACCTGGTCGAGGACGGCGCGCGCAGACAAGACGCCTTCATGGGTCAGTAGATTCATGGGACCGATCGTAAGCCCGCCCCGCCCGGACGGAAACGTGCTTTGTACGGTAGTCCGGTTGCAGAGCCATTCCGCGGATGGGAAGATGCGGGCCATGCGCAATCGCTCCCGCTCGGATGAGGATCCCCTACGGTGAGCGTGCAGCTGCTGCTTTTCTGGTGCGCGTGTGCAGCTCTCTTCCTCTTGCCGGGCGCGCTCATGGCGCGACCGATCCCGGTTCTGTGGTCGCGACTCGGAATGGGCGAGCGGCTGCTTCCCTCCTTCCTTCTCTCCGCTGGATTCCTCGGTCTGATCTGGACGCTCGCCTCCGCCTTCGTCCCCACCGTGAAGTTCGCGATCTCGCTCTGGCTGGGCGGCTGCGTGGTCCTCGCAATCGTCGCGCTGGCAGTCGGACTTCGCAGACGCGCGCGCGAGGTGGGCGCGGACAGCGAGAACGTGGCGGAGAATGAGGTCGGCGCGCAGGACGATGCCGGCGCCGGAAACGAAGCCATCGGGGAGGTTCCGTTCCGTCCCGCGTTGGTCGCTCCGGCCGGCCGCCTTCCGGTGATCGGCGCGCTCGCACTCTGTCTGCTCGCCTTGATCGCGATGCTGCACGAGGGAGGCTCTCTCGGTTACATCCACGACTCGCTCGACTTCGTGGCGTTCGTCAACCGGATGCTGGAGACCGGCCGGATCGACATCGTGAGCGGCGCGTATCGGAACGTCGAGGGACTCGGAGCCGATCCTCGCCGGGGTGCGTTCCATGTGGGACTGGCGATGGTGTGC
>CAMPIC010000462.1 GCA_946886185.1 uncultured bacterium | reverse complement strand
TGGAGGCGGTCCTCGCAGAATGGCCGGGCGGATCGGAACGGCCGACCGGAACTGATCGTCCGGACGAAGCGGAGCGGCCGGGTGGAGCCGTCGCGTGATCGCGGCAGGCAGCCTGCGAGGCCGAACCGCCGTCATCACGGGCGCGAGCCGGGGAATCGGCGCCGCCACGGCGCGCGCGCTTGCCCGCGCCGGCGGGTCCCTTCTGCTCTCCTCGCGCTCTTCCGATCTCGACGCGCTCGCGGACGAACTGCGTGACTTCGGTGCATCCGTGGTCGCCCGGAGCTGCGACGTTTCCGATCCGGCATCGGTGCGGGCGCTTTCGGAGTTCGCCCGCCAGACGGTTGGACAGGTCGACATCCTGGTCAACAACGCGGGCGTCTCCGGGTCTGCTCCGCTTCATCGAATCACGCTGGACGATTGGAACCGGATGTTCGCGATCAACGCGACCGGCACGTTCCTCTGCACCCAGGCGTTCGTGCCGGAGATGGTGGCGCGAGGCTGGGGAAGGGTGGTCAACCTCGCTTCCATCGCCGCTCTGGAAGGGAGCAAGTACATCGCGGCGTATGCGGCGAGCAAGCATGCCGTGCTCGGATTCACCCGCTGCATCGCGCCAGAGCTGGCGGGGACCGGGGTCACGATCCATGCGGTGTGTCCGGGATATGTGGACACACCCATGACCGAAGCCTCGATTCGGAACGTCTCGCAAAAGACCGGATTGGATCGAGACGCAGCGCTCCGATTGATTCTCGAATCGGCGGGTCAGTCACGGCTTCTCACGGCGGACGAGGTCGCGGCAGCGGTGCTGGATCTCTGCATCGGCGAGGTTGAGGCGGTCAGGGGAGCGGCGATCGTCTTCGATGCGGAAGGCAAGGCGCATCCCGCAGAGTAAACTCCTCATATGGCATGACCGTTCATGCGCCGGGCGGCCAGAATCACTCGAGACGGGCAGCCGTCGCGGACGTGTACAGACGACCTTCGCATCGATTCGGAACGAAGATGAAGCACGAAAGGCGCTCATGACCTTCGACACCGTGAACGACGAGAGGCGCTCATGATCTTCGACATCGTGAACGACGAGAGGCGCTCATGAGCTTCGACATCGTGAACCCCGAGATCCTGGGAAAGCCCCGAGGTTGGAGCAATGGAATGCTCGCGCCTGCCGGAGGGCGCATGCTCTTCATCGCCGGGCAAGTCGCGAGCGATGCCTCGGGCAAAATCCCGGAGGACATCTCGGGAAGCTTCGTCGAACAGTTCGTCCGAGCGCTTTCCAACGTCAAGACGGTGGTCGAGCAGGCGCGCGGCGGAGTGGAGGACATCGGTCGTCTCACCATCTTTGTCACGGACGTCGAGACTTACCTCGCCTCGCGCAAGGAGCTGGGGCCCGCCTATCGCGCGGTCATGGGCGCGCACTATCCGGCGATGACCCTGGTGGAAGTGTCTCGACTGGTCGACCCGGCCGCGATGGTAGAGATCGAAGCCACCGCCGTCATCGTTGGGCCACAGGACTGAAGACGCTCGCGAAACGGAGGAGCACTGACATGCCGATTCGCCCGAAATCGTTTCGCTACGAGCTGGACTCCGACAGCGCCGTCGCCACCATTACGCTCGACCGGCCCGATCGGCTCAACGCGCTCACCTTCGCGGTCTACGAGGAGCTGCGC
The DNA here is from genome assembly GCA_946886185.1 of uncultured bacterium. Next base: position 1,909 of record CAMPIC010000462.1, on the reverse strand, counting down.
GACACCTTCCGGGCGCTTCATGACGAAACGGGAGTGCGCGCGATCGTCCTCACCGGTTCCGGACGCGCATTCTGTTCCGGAGGAGACGTCGAGGACATCATCGGAGCGTTGTTCGAGCGGGATTACCTGGGCCTGCTCGAGTTCACTCGTTTGACATGCGATCTGATCCTCGCGATGCGCCAGTGCCGGCGCCCCATCGTGGCCGCGCTCAACGGCACCGTTGCAGGCGCGGGAGCAGTCATGGCAGCGGCAGCGGATATCCGGATCGCGTCCGAATCGGCCAAGATCGCGTTCCTCTTCACGAAGGTGGGACTCTCCGGCGCGGACATGGGAGCGGCCTGGCTCCTTCCGCGCATCGTGGGGATGGGGCGTGCCGCCGAGCTCCTCATGACGGGTGAATTCATCAGCGCGGCGGAAGCGGAGCGGATCGGTCTCTACAACAAGGTCGTGCCGGCCGAGGAGGTTCTCGAGAGCGCGCGCGAGTTCGCCGCCCGTCTCGCGAAGGGCCCGTCGTTCGCGCTCGAGGTCACCAAGGACGCTCTCAATCGCGAAGCGCACATGGACATGGCGACGGCGTTCGAAAACGAAGGACAGATCCAGGCCGTGTGCATGCAGAATCCGAATTTCCGGGCGGCGTACGAGGCGTTCAAGGAAAAGCGCGTGGCGCGCTTCGAGTAAGTCGGAGAGTGGCTGAGGGGATATGCCGGATTTGAAAGCGGTTCGCGCATTTCTCGACGATTCGCACCGTGAGCTCGCGGCGCGGGTGGATGCGTTCTGCCGAGATGAAGTCGATCCACTTCCCGTTCCTTCGCTGGACGAGGAAGCGCGCGACCAAGCCGGCCTCCTGGTGGAGCGGATGGGCCAGGCCGGGCTCTATGAGCCGATCGGAGTGGGCGATCTCCGCGGTTGCGTGATCATTCGAGAGACGCTCGCTGCTGCATCGCCCCTCGCGGACGCGGTCTTTGCTCTTCAGGCGCTCGGCTCGACGCCGATGGTGCTCGCCGGAACGGAGCTCCAGAAAGAAGCGTGGCTCTCCCGTTCCCTCGCCGGGGACGTCATGACCGCCTTCGCAATGACCGAATCGGAGGCCGGCTCCGATGTCGCCTCCATGACCACGACGGCGCGGCGAGACGGAGACGAGTTCGTGCTCGATGGAGCCAAGAGCTTCATCTCGAACGCCGGGCTCGCCGACGTGTACTGCGTCTTTGCGGTGACCGAGCCCCCGCGCATTTCCTGCTTCCTCGTGCCGGCCGACGCTCCGGGCTTCCGGTTTCTTCGTCCGCAGATACTGAGCGCTCCCCATCCACTCGGAGAGATCGGGTTCGATCAGTGCCGGATCCCCGTCTCCAATTTGTTGGGTCGTGAGGGAGAGGGGATGAAACTGGGACTGGCCACGCTGGACCGGCTGCGTCCCACCGTGGGCGCGGCGGCCTGCGGGATGGCGGAACGCGCCCTCGAGGAAGCGACGCGCCATGCCTTGACGCGCAGACAGTTCGGAAAGCGGCTCGCGGATTTCCAGATCATTCAAGAGAAGCTGGCACGGATGACGGTCGATCTGACCGCGGCGCGGCTTCTCGTGTATCGCGCCGCATGGGAGAAGGATCAGGGCGCCGAGCGCATCTCCGTGGAGTCGGCGATGGCCAAGGCGTTCGCGACCGAGGCCGCGCAGCGCATCATCGACGAGGCAGTGCAGATCCTGGGCGGTCGCGGCGTCCTCGCGGACAACGTCGTCGACCGGCTGTATCGCTCGGTGCGGGCGCTGCGCATCTATGAAGGGACGACCGAAGTGCAGCATTTGATCCTCGCCGGCCACTGGATCCGGGAGTTCGAGCAGCGGCGCGGGAGTGAAGCGTGAGGGAAGTCGCATGAAGGTCGTGGTGATTGGCGGGGGTCCCGGCGGGCTCTATCT
>CAMPIC010000461.1 GCA_946886185.1 uncultured bacterium | reverse complement strand
TAGAGGGGGGCTTCCTGGGGTTCCAGCAAGTCGAAGCTCCACTTGATCGAGGTCGCGAGCGTGGAGTGGCGCCTGGCTTCCGCGCGATTGCGCGCGTTGAGGAGCCGGAAGCTCTCATCCAGACGATCGGCCAGGATCTTCACGCCGAGCGCGCCGGCGCGCGCGGCGGCGAGCTCTACCGCCAAGGGGATTCCTTCGACCCGCCGCACGATGCGCGCGACGTCGGCGGCGTTGGCTGGAACGATCCGGAATTCCTCTCCGGAGCGGCGGGCGCGATCGAGGAAGAGTCGCACCGAATCCGCTTCCAGGATCGCGAGCGCGTCGCCCGCGATTCGCTCCGCGGGAATGCCCATGGGCGAAAGTCGAAAAACACGCTCGGGCCCGGTAGCGAGTCGCTGGCGGGACGTGGCCAACAGACGGAGCCCCGCGCACGAAGACACCAACCTCGCGGCGAGACGCGCGGCCGCCTCGCGCAGATGCTCGGCGTTATCGATCACCAGGAGCATGGCCCGACCGTCGATCCAGCGGGCGAGCGCGTCTTCCGGACGTTCACCGATCCGGTCGGACAATCCCGCGGCGTGAGCGGCGTGGCTCGCCACCTGCGCCGCTTCCTCGATCGCCGCAAGATCGATCCAGACCACGCCGCCCGCGAGGTTGGGCCCAAGCTCCACCGCCATGCGCGCGGCGAGCCGCGTCTTCCCGCAACCGCCAGGTCCGACCAGAGTGACGAGACCCGGCTCAGTCAGGAGAGTGCGGAGCTGCCGCAGCTCCGCCGCTCGCCCCACGAAGCGGGTCGAGAAATGCGGGAGTTGCGAGTCGGAAACGACTTCAGGGTCGCTCACGAGCTCGTCGGATCCTAGGCTTGCGGCGAGCGACCATCCCAGCTCCTGCGCGTTCACGGGACGCCGGACGGGATCGTCCGCGAGCGCCCGATGGACGACGCGTGCGAACGCGGAGGGAAGATCGGGCCGCAGCTCCTCCAACGGTATGAAGTCCTGCCTGCCCGCGGAAGCTTCGAGCCCGCGCGAGTCGGAGCCGGACACGGGGTACTGCCCCGTGGCGACGCGATAGAGCAGCACTCCGGCCGCGTAAAGATCCGACGAGGCCGTGGCAACGCCTCCCCGCCAAAGCTCGGGCGCCATCGCCACAGGTGTTCCCTGCCGCATTCCTCCGATGGTCAGCGCATCCGGATCGTCGGTCGCGCTGGCATCGCGCCGCCCGGAGCCGAAGTCCATGAGGAGCACGCGTCCGTCTTCGTCTTGCATCGCATTCGACGGCTTGACGTCTCCATGGACGATTCCGGCAGAGTGCACCGCGTGCAGCGCCTGGCACAGGTCGATCGCGACGCGCGCCAAAAGCTCGTGCGAGAAAGGACCGTTGCGGCGAAGCGAGAGGTCGAGCGTCTCGCCGCGCACCAGGTCGGTCCAGATCCCCGCGTAGCCTTCGTGAACTTCCGCTCCATGGATCACGAGCACGTTGGGATGTCGCACCTGCGCGAGCCGCCGGGCCTCTTCGAGATGCATCTCTCCGTCGGTGGTCAGGCCCCTTTCGTCCACCGGGCGCAGCTTGAGCGCGACATCGCGCCGGAGGGTCGGGTCATGCGCGCGATAGACGCGCCCGAAGCTGCCCGCTCCGATGGAAGCCATGACTTCGAGCGGTCCCCAACGGAAGGGAGGCGTGAGGAACGGCGGCTCCGGAGGCGGCGAACCGAGGAGGAGCGCCAGCGAGCCGAAGGAAGATTCGAGGAAGAGCGAGCTCCCCGCGTCTTCGGCCGGCTCCATTTCGATCCGCGCCTCGGCCTCCAGCAAGCTCATCACCTCCGCATGGAGCAACGCATCTCCGGAGCAACGAGTCGAGACGAGCTCCGCGCGCTGCGCAGTTTCCACATCGAGCGCGGCGTCGAAAATTTCTCGGATGACCCGCCAGCGTTCGGGGCCGAGGTGCTCGGAGCCGCTCATTCGGCTGATCCGTGGAGCTCGCGATAGAGAAACGCGCGCGCCGCTTGCCAGTCGCGCTTGATCGTGCGGTCGGTCACGCCGAGGAGACTGGCAGTCTCTTCCACGGAGAGCCCGGCGTAGTAGCGAAGCTCCACCACGCGCCCGAGCCTGGAGTCGAGCGCGGTGAGGCGGTCGAGCGCCATGTCCATCTCGATCAGCTCCGCGGCGCGGGAATCGATCGCGATCTCGGTGTCGTCGAGCGGCAAGGGACGCTGGCCCCCTCGCTTTTGCGCGAGATGGGCGCGCGCATGATTGAGCAGCACCTGGCGCATCGCGCGCGCCGCCACCGCAAAGAAGTGGGCACGGTCTTGCCACGCGACGGGAGCGCCCTGGGCGAGCTTCAAGTAGGCCTCGTGGACGACCGCGGTGGTGCTGAGGGTGTTCTCGCCTCCCACGCGTCGCACCTGGGCCGCCGCGATCCGGCGGATCTCGTCGAAGACGCGCGCGAACACCTCATCGAGCGCGACCGGATCCCCCTGGCGGGCCGCAGAGAGCTTGCGAGTGATCTCTCCCGGATCTGGCATGCGCAGAGTCGTCCCCGATGCTCAGAGCGGGATCAGTGGTGAGCGGGACCGTGCACGATCTCCACCGAGCAGGGAGCGCGCATCGCCACCGCGGTCGAGACGCTTCCCAGGAGGAACCGGTCCATTCCGGTGAGCCCGCGCGCGCCGACGAAGATGCAGTCGGCGCCCCATTCTTTCGCCTGCTCGACGAGGCGTTCCTTGGGATCTCCCACCTCGAGGATCGACTTCGTGGCGAGTCCACTCCCGCGTCCGGCCTCGTCTGCTTTCCGGAGGATGTCCTCGATCCACTGCTTCTGCTCGTCGAGCGTCGCACCCGCCCAGAGCTCATGCGTGAAGGGACTGGGAATGAGCCCGGTCGACATCCTCGGATCCAGGACCGCCAGCAGCAGCAGCTCCGTGCTCGGTGGCCAGGTGCGGGAGAGAACGGTGGCGAGAGCGGCATCGGAGCCGGGAGATCCGTCGATGCCCGCGAGCAGTCGAATCAGCGTATCGGCTCCACTTCGAGCGCGTGCGACCCTCACCGTCGCGCGGCTCTCGGTGAGGACCTTGTGCGAAACCGATCCGAGCAGGAATCGGCCGAGGCGGGAGCGGCCTTCCGAACCGACCACCACCAGCTCCGGATTCCAGGTGTCGGCTTCCTTGATGATTCCCCAAGCCGGGGAATCGGCGCGCGCGATCGCTTCCACGCGCCATTCCGGGAACATCTCCAACAGCGTGCGCTTCGCTCTTTCGGCCAGATCGGAAGCTTCCCGCAGCGCCTGGAATCGCGGGTCGCTCGGATCGGGCGCCCTTTCCGGCTGATCGGGAACGGCTTGTTGAGGCAGGAACACCTCGGCGATCGAGAGAACGCGCGCGTCCACCTTCGCCGGCAGACCGGCCCGGCGCAGATCCTCGAGCGCCGCCTCGGCGCCCGGCGAACCGTCATACCCGATGAGGACTTTCATGGCGCTGCCTCCTGAAACGTGGCCGACATCTTCCTGAAAGACTGTACGCCCGAGAGGTTCTCGCGAGAACCGGAATCAGGCAACGCGCACTCGCCACGACGACGGGATAC
>CAMPIC010000460.1 GCA_946886185.1 uncultured bacterium | reverse complement strand
GTGTGAAACCGGTCCGGAATCGAAGCGCCTCCAGCACCTGCTTTCCCATCCGGACGCCGTCGGCGATTTTCTCGTCGTGCAGGTTGCGCAGAGCAATCGTTTGCGGAGAGATCCATTCGGTGGTCTGGATCTCCAGCGCACGCGGGCGATAGAAGAACACGTTGGCGAATACGATCTCACCGTTCACACAGACGGTGTCGAAGGTGAGGTCGTCTCCTTCGATGAACTCTTCCACGCTCACTTCCTCGACATGGCCGAGGAGCGGCAGCGTCTCCTCCAGCTCCGCCATGGAATTCACTCGATAGGTGTCTTTGGATCCCGCGCCCGCGATCGGTTTGACGATGATTGGGAATCCGATCATCTCCGCAGCCCGTCGCACGCCGTCGGAGGTGGTGGCAGCGGCATGGCGCGGCGTACGGATGTCGTGCTCGTCGAGCACCTGCTTCATTTTCTCTTTGTCGCGGAAGGGGATGGTCTCGTCCACCGTCATCCCGGGGAGGCCGAGCTTCTCGCGAATTCGGGCGGCCAGGATCATACCCGGCTCCCAAAGGCATTCCACCCGGTCGATGGGGCGCGTGCGGGCGAGCCGGAGGACCTCTTCCAGGACCTCGTCTTCCGCCCAGAGCGACCGTACGTGGACGTAGCCGGTGAGCGCGTTCTGCGCCATCTCCGGAAGAGCCGCGAGCGGCTGGTCTCCGATCCCGATGACATTGGCGCCGACCTGCTGAAGTCCGCGTGTGAAGTACGGCATCTCGGCGGGAAAGCCGGGGGAGATCATGAGAACGTTCACGTCGGACCGCCTCCGAGGAGCTTGGGAGTGACTTGCGGGACTCTGGTTCGCTACGGCGGCGGAGTGTACCACGGGTTCCTCCGCGCCGCCGCCCCGCGCTGACCCCGGATCGATTCCAGGTTCCTCCTTCGGCCCGGCGGGATGAGTTCTTGACGCATCCTCCGAATTAGAATATCATTCTATTTATGTCGCCCACCGCTCAGGAGAAAGCGCGTCAGGAGAGAGCGCGGCCACGCCAGTCGTCGTCCCGCCCTCTGCACATGCGGCCTCCGCTCCAGAAGCGTTCTCGCGCGACGATGGAGCTGTTCGCGTCCGCGACGGAAGATCTGCTGCGAGAGCGGCCGTTCGAGGAGATCACGGTTCAGGAGATCGCGCTCCAGGCCGGTCGTCCCATCGGTTCGTTCTATGCGCGATTTCCCAGCAAGGAGGCGCTCCTTCCGTATCTCTACGAACGATACGATCAGAGCCTTGAAACAAGCATTCGAGCCCGGCTGGAGGAGGCGGACTGGGAGCGGTTGGACCTTCGGGAGACCGTCGCGCTGCTCGTGGACGCGCTGACCTCTCTGTACGAGAATCGGCGATGGCTGCTGCGCTCTCTCGCGCTGTTCGCACGCCAGCACCCCGAAGCGCTCTCGGAGGAGTTGATCGCGCGGCGCAGGCACATCTATGACTCGGTGTCCGAGATCTTGCTCCGGCATCGGCGCCGGATCGTTCACGAGAATCCGGAGGGCGCCGTTCGCTTCGGAATCTATCTGGTGTCGGCCGCGGCCAGAGACGCGCTCCTCTTCTCCGAAGCTCCTCATGCGAAGGCGACGTCGCTGAAGGTCGAGCCCCTCCGCAAAGAGCTGGCGAGAACGTTGTATGCCTACCTGACCGTGAGGAGTGCCTGACTCCATGCTTCACCACATATCCGAAGTGGCCGCGAAGACCGCGATTCGTATGTTCTGGATGATCGCCATCGCCGCAGAGACGATAGCCGCGGTCACGACGGCATCGATCGCCAGGATCGCCACGATGACGGCGACTGCAACCGAGACTCTCCACCGTGCTGCGCAGCTCCGCGAGCGGCTTCGCCGCTGTTGGGCTACCCGAACGATCTTCACGGCCGTAGCAGTCGTCATGACGGCGACGGATGCATCGACGACGCATGCGCAACTGGCGGACTGGGCGAAGGAGGCCGGGCAACACCGATCCGAAACGCGCACGATCACGACATCAGCCGGTGGCACGATCCAGGCGGAGGAGGGCTGGATCGCGGTTCCGGAACGCCGCTCCTCAGATTCATCCCGTCTGATCGAGCTGCATTACCTGCGCCTCCGAAGCCCGAGCGCGGAAAGCCAGGCGCCGCTTGTCTACCTCGCAGGCGGGCCCGGAAGTCCTGCTGTTCCGGAGGAGTTGTCCAATGTCGACCATTGGGTCCCGTTCCTGGGGATCGGAGACGTCGTGCTCCTGGATCAGCGCGGCACTCGCGATGAGGATCTCCGGTGGATGTGGGACGGACCGCTTCCGCTCGACTTCTTCCTGAACGCGGAGACCGCCCGCGCTCACCTCGTGGAGTTGTCCCGTCGCGCTTCGGAGGCGATCCGAGCTCGGGGAGTCGACGTTGCGGGATACACGACGGCCGAGAGCGCCGAGGATCTGGAGTCGTTGCGTGTCGCGCTCGGAACGCCGGCGATTTCGCTGTTGGGGTTCTCCTATGGAACGCACCTGGCCTGCGCGTACCTCCGCGAGCATGGCGATCGCGTAGAGAATGCGATCCTCATCGGGACCGAAGGCCCGGACATGACCTACAAGCTTCCCGCATCCGCGGATGCGCAATGGGCGAGGATCTCGGCGCGCGCAGCAGCCGATCCGAGGCTCCGAGAACGGATACCCGACTTGACCCAATTGCTCGATCGAGTCGAAGAAAAGCTCGCGCGGCAACCGATGCTCGTGACGATTCCGACGCCAGATGGCGGTGAGGTGACCCTTCCCATCGGCCCGTTTGGACTTCGCTTCATCCTGCGGGCCGATTTGGGCGACGCCAGTGACATCCCGGTGTTTCCACGACTTCTCTGGAGCATCGATCAGGGGGATCCGTCGCTCTTGAGCTGGTTCATCGCCAAGCGTGGCCCTATCGCGATCTTCGCTTCGGGAATGAGCTATGCGATGGACAGCGCTTCAGGATGGTCGGCGGCGCGCCGGCAAGCGATCGAGAGCCAATCGGGAAGCCGCTTCGCCGAAGTGGTCAACTTTCCCTATCCCGACATCGTCGAGGCCTGGGGCCTGCCAGATTTGGGCGACGCGTATCGCGCCCCTTTGATCTCTTCGGCGCGCACTTTATTCCTGAGCGGCGAGCTCGACTGGAACACTCCGCCGTATCAAGCGGAGGAGATCAAGTGGGGGTTCAGCAACGCCACGCATCTGATCGTGGCCGACGCGGGGCATGAGCAGATCTGGACCGACGAGACGACTCCGATTCTGATCGATTTTCTGAAAGGCGAGAACGTGCGCGACCGCCGGCTCGAGTATCGACCGCTTCGATTCCTTCCGCTGGAGGGAATCGATCCGGAGATGAGCCATCCGGCAGTGCGCCCGTGAAAGCGGACACATCCGCGCCGATTCGATGCTCCATCCGACGGTCGATCGGTTCTGTTCGCGCGACCATCACGGGGGACGTATCCATGGCACCCGCGTGCCGCCGATGCTTCGCGCAAGAGTTCGTGTCCCGCTGATCGCCGGCGCGCCCTTACCGCAACGAACTGACCTCTCCGTGTCGGAAGCAGGTCACGACGTGGTCTTCTCGTGCCTGCCGCACG
>CAMPIC010000459.1 GCA_946886185.1 uncultured bacterium | reverse complement strand
GCGCAAGACTCGAAGCTGTTCCTCCGTCTCGATCCCCTCGGCAATGGCGTCGAGGCCGAAGTGATCGGCCAGGACCAGGATGAGGCGAACGATCTCCTCGCTCGTTTCGTTCTCCGAGAGGGAAGCGATGAACGCGCGGTCGATCTTGAGCAGATCCACCGGGTAGTGCTGGAGACAGGCCAGGGAGGAATAGCCGGTTCCGAAGTCGTCGATCGAGAGCAGGCAGCCGAGCGATCTCAACTCATGGAGCAGCCCGATCGCCACTTCCTCGTTCTCCGCGATTGCCGTTTCGGTGATCTCGATCCGCAGCCATTGGGGATCGAGATCGAACTCCTGCAGGGTCCGCTCGAGCTCGGGAGCCAGATCCGGCTGCGTCAGATGCTTGCTGGAGATGTTGACGTGAAGGCTGAGCGGATGCGTCGGGGGAAGGAGATTGCGCCAGCTCCGGATCGTCCGGCATCCCTCCCGCAAGACCCAGCGCTCCATCGGGACGATCATGCCGGTCTCTTCCGCGAGAGGGATGAAGCGGTCGGGCGGCACCAACCCCTGTGTCGGATGGTTCCAGCGTAGGAGCGCTTCGAATCCCTGGAGCGAGCCGCTCTCCAGATCGACGATCGGCTGATAGTGCAGGCAGAACTCCCGGCGATCCACCGCGCGGCGCAGATCCATCTCCAGGCGGAACGTCGCGACCGCGGCCGCGTGCATGCGCGGCTCGTAGATCGTGTACCGGCCCGGCCCCAGACGGGACCCTTCGTGCTGCGCCACGCCGGCGTCACGGAGCATGTCCTCGGCTGACCCAGTCGGATGGTCGTTGCACACGACTCCGATGCTCACGGTCGTGAACACCTCTTGATCGCCGAGACGGAAGGCCGCCATGCCTTCGCGCTGCACCGCCTGGCAGACGCTCGCGGCGTGCAGCGGCCCTTGCACGCGATGCAAGAGGATGGCGAGCTCCCCGCCTCCCAATCGCGCGAGGAGATCATCGGGGCGGAGGCAGCGGCGCACGCGCTCGGTGAACGCCACCAGGAGCTGATCGGCGAATTCGGGACCGACGCTGTCGTTGATCAGCTTGAATCGATCGAGATTGACGATGAGGAGCGCGAACCGATGGTCCGCCTCGGAGTGCGCCTGTTCCAGCGCGCATTCGATCGCTTGCAGAAAGACGGGACGTCCGGGCAGCCCCGTCAGCTCGTCGTGCATCGCATCGAGCTCGAGCCGCGCGTTTCTCCGGAGGCGCTCGATTCCGTGGGCGATCGCCCGATCGAGCGAAAGCGGCGTGACCTCGTCGCGGAACAACACGTCTTGCGCGCCGCAGCGGATGGCGCGGGTCGCCACGGAATCGTGATCGGAGTTGAGGACCACAATGAGCGGAGTGAGCGGAGCCGACGCCTGCAGGCGGCTCAGCTTGTCGATCGCCTTCTCGGTCGCTTTGTCGAAGGTGAGGATGACAGCGTCGTAGGGCGCGACGTTGGCTGGTGCGCCCGCGCCCTGCACTACTCGGACGATTTCATACCGGCGGCCAGTTTTTTCCGAGGTGCGAAGTCGATCCAAGACGTCGAATTCCGAGTCTCCCAGATGGAGGACCCGAAACGCTCGCTTGCCCGGGCCGGGTTGCGGTGCTCCGGGGCTTCGCGTCGGTGTGCCCGCCGTCTGATCCGTTTCATTTTCACGCACGTGGTGCAGCCCTCTGTTGGGGTCTTTGCCGAACCGCTCTTCCTCCCAATTTCTCGGTGCCGCGGCGTCGTATCTGGAGAAATCCCTGGGGACGCGTACGACGGAAACCGAATTGCTACGAGCCCGGCAACAACCGATACCCCAGTCTTTTGGCAGAAATGACTATGAACGGGGTTGCGGTTGGGTGAGATTCCCCACCGGCTGTGGCTGAGGTACCCCGGGGGAGCCTAGGATGGGTTCGTGCGAATCGTTCAGCTGATCTCACAGACCGTGATCGGGGGAGCCGAGAGCTATGGCCACACCCTGGCATGCGAGCTGGCGCAACGCGGCCACTCGGTCCGGTTGCTCGCCAATCGCGCCAATGGTCCCCTCCTGGAAAGAAGCTGCCCGGCGGAATTCGTGAGCGAGGCCCTGTCAAGGAACAGCCGGCTCGATCCCGCGATCCTGCGCTTCCTCCTGCGCCATTTGCGCGAGCTCCGTCCCCACGTCCTCCATGCCCACAACTTCGGCGCGAACAGTTGGGCTCGCGTGTTGGGCACGTTCTTCCCGGAGATGGCGGTGGTCTGCCACGTGCACAGCGGGCGCATGGTGACGCACTATCCGCGGCGGCGCGTCTATCTTGATCGGCTCATGTACCGTCGGGCGGACGCGGTGATCGTGCTCAACAACGAGCAGGTCACGTTCCTGGAGGAGCGTCTTCAAGTGCCGCGCGATCGAGTTCACCTGATGCCGAACGGCATCGACATGACTCGCTTCTCTCCTCCGGCGCCCGGCAAGCGCAGCGCCATGCATGTGGTGTGCGTGGCCAGCCTCACCCCTGTCAAAGACCATCCGACGCTGCTGAAAGCGTGGGCTCTGGTGCACTCCCAGGTGCCGGAGGCGCGCTTGACCTTGGTCGGAGATGGCGAGCTTCGCTCTCGGCTGGAGGAGCAGGCTCGAGGGCTCGGTCTCGGTGAATCGGTAGAGTTCGCCGGATTGCGGAGCGACGTGATGCCGTACCTTGAGCGAGCCGGGATCTTCGTTCTTTCATCACTGCGAGAAGCGATGCCGCTGGCGCTCCTGGAAGCGATGGCCACGGGAATGGCTGCGATCGCGACCGACGTGGGCGGCATTCCCGAAATGATCGAGGATGGATTCAACGGCAGACTCGTACGTCCTGGGGACGTGGACACTCTGGCGCATCGCCTCATCCAGATGCTGAAGGATCCCACGCGTCAGACCCGGCTCGGGGCGGCGGCGCGGGAAACGGTCGTGCGTCGGTACAGCCTCACCGCTTCAATCGATCAGCTTGAAAGCCTCTACGAGAAGCTGGCGGGCCGCAGAACTTCGGCGATGCAGCGCTGACTCACCGCACGAGACTGCGAACGATCCAAACCCACAGCGGGAGTGCGTTGGTCACACCAAGCGGACCGAGGAGCGCAACGGCGCCCAGGTGGATCGGCAGCGCAGCGAGCGCCTTCTCGCGAGCTCGACGATTCGGATTGGTTTCGATCAGGTAGAGCGCGACGAAGACCTGATTGACGATCATCCACGCGACCCAGCGGCCGACATCGAATCCGATCAGCGTCAGGCCCAACGGCACGAACGGGGAGAAGCGCAAGAACCGCTCTGCTGGTGAGATCTCCCTCGATGCGGTCCCCGGGGCTGTTTCCGGGTCGGAGCTGGGATTCAGCGGCCGCAAGACGCGCAGATACGCCCAGGTTGCAGCCGCGCCGAATCCGAGGAACAGCGCCGTGTACACCATACCTTTGAGGACCGTGTATCGCGCGAATGTCTGCGCCATCGTGTCCCGTAGGGAGTAGACCCAGATCGTCGTAGAATGTCGGACGTCGAGGGAATCGAATCGCGCGTCTCGCATCGCCTCCTGAATGCGCGCATGGGTCTCGGGGGACGCCGATCCCCACATCATCGCGCAG
>CAMPIC010000458.1 GCA_946886185.1 uncultured bacterium | reverse complement strand
GGGATGAGCTTCCCGGATTGATCGTGGACCGCTACCACCACTGGCTGGTGGTGCAGACATTGACTGCGGGAATGCTGCGTTTTCGCGATCTCTGGTTGGACGTGCTGGCCGATCGGCTCGGTCCACAGGCGATCGTCGAACGCGGGGAGCAGGCTTCGCGCGAGCCGCTCGCGGAAGGAGAGGCGGGCGGAGTGCTGCGCGGGCTGATTCCCGCCGAGCCGGTCCGCGTCATGGAGAACGGGTTGACCTTCGCCGTCGACGTGATGGGGGGGCAGAAGACCGGGTTCTATCTCGATCAGCGGGCCAATCGCGAACGCTGCGCCCGCTTCGCCCCGGGCGGGGACATGCTCAACGTCTTCGGCTACACCGGAGGATTCTCCGTTTATGCCGGCCACGCCGGAGCGAAGCGCGTGACCGAGGTGGAGACCTCGCCCACCGCGCGCGAGCTGGCGCGGGAAAATTGGGCGGCCAACGGCCTCGATTCCTCTCTCCTGAGGCAGGAGAGCGCCGACGCGTTCGAGTTCCTGAGGCGCTGCGAGGAGGACTTCGACGTCCTCGTGCTCGACCCGCCTCCCTTGGCGCGGCACCGGGGGGCGCTGGAGAAGGCGCTGCGCGCGTACAAGGATCTCCATCTGCACGCGTTCCGCTGCGCGCGGCGCGACGCGTTCGTGTTCACGTTTTCCTGCTCGCAGCATGTGACCACGGATCTCTTCCAGAAGGTCGTGTTCGGTGCGGCGGTCGACGCGGGCGCGAGCGTGCAATGGATCGAACGGCTGGGGGCGGGACTGGATCATCCGGTCCATCTCAACCATCCGCAGGGGGAATACTTGAAGGGGCTGCTCCTGCGCGTCGTGGTTCCGGGGACGCGGCAAAAGAGGCGATCCAGCGAATCGAAACGCAAAGCTGCGGCCCCGCTCGCGTTTCCTGGAACGTCGGACCTCATCGAGCAGTCACAGGAGTCAGAGGAAGACGGCGGAGGAGCGGCGCGATGAGCAAAGGATGGAAGGTGGCGATCCTGGGCGCGACCGGCGCGGTCGGCCGCGCGATGTGCGACATCCTCGCGGAGTCTTCCATCGAGATAGAGGAGCTACGCCTGCTGTGCACTTCCCGCAGCGAAGGCTCGGCCATTCCGTTTCGGGACGAGACCCATCCCGCGCGCGCGGTCACCCCCGAGTCGTTCCAAGGAATCGATCTGGCGCTCTTTTCCGCGGGAGCGGGCGCTTCGGAAACGTGGGCTCCCGTGGCACGGCGCGCCGGAGCGTGGGTGATCGACAACTCCTCCCGCTTCCGACTCGATCGCGACGTCCCCCTGATCGTTCCGGAAGTGAACGAAAGAAGGATTCCGCAGGAGCCGAGCCTCATCGCCAATCCGAACTGCTCCACGATCCAGATGGTGGTCGCCCTGCGCCCGCTCCAGGAGCGATTCGGTCTCGAGGAAGTGTTCGTCTCCACGTATCAGTCCGCCTCCGGCGCAGGGGAGAAGGGAGTCCGGGCGCTCCGCAACGAGCTTGCGGGCGAGCCCCACGAAGAGAATGGATACCGATTCCCCCAGCGACTGGCCGGCAACGTCGTGCCGCAATGCGATCTGTTTCTCGAGGACGGCTACACGCGCGAGGAAGACAAGATGGTGCGCGAGACGCAGAAGATCCTCGAGCTGCCCGAGCTTCCCGTTCATCCGACCTGCGTGCGCGTCCCCGTGCTGGTGAGCCACTCCGAATCGGTCTATGCGCGCCTGGGGAGCGGATTCGAAATCGGCGAGGTGCGCGCCCTCCTCGAATCCGCGCCGGGAGTGCGACTCTTCGACGATCCGCAGGCGAGCGGCTATCCCACCGCGGCGCTCGCGACCGGGACCGATCCGGTGTGGGTCGGGCGACTCCGTCGGGATCGGCAGGATCCGCGCGGACTGCATCTGTGGATCGTCGCGGACAACCTGCGGAAAGGGGCGGCGCTCAACGCGGTCCAGATCGCGCTGCTCCTGTGGGAGCGGCGCGTGGCCGCGCTCTCGCACACGTCGCGATGAGCGGCGGGACAGAGTCAGCCGAGGCGCGCGCGCGGCGGAACATCCGCGCGGTGGTGGCGTACGATGGTTCCGGCTTCCACGGCTGGCAGCTCCAGCCCACGCTTCCGACCGTCCAGGGCGAGATCGAGCGCGCGCTCCAAGCGATCACCGGCGCCGAGGTGCGCGTCCAGGGGGCCGGCCGCACCGACGCGGGGGTGCACGCGCTCGGACAGGTGGCGAGCTTCGAGGTGGCAACCCCGATCCCCGATCCGCGCCTGCGCTCCGCTCTCAACGCGCATCTCCCCGCGTCGATTCGGATCGCCGCGCTGGAGACCGCGCCGCCCGAGTTCCACGCTCGATTTTCCGCGCACTGGCGGCATTACGGCTATCTGCTGGTGCGAGAGGAGTCGCCCTTCCTGTCGCGCTACGCCTATCGGCCGCGCTCCTGGCCGGAGCTCGAACGGATGAACGCCGCCTGCGAAAATCTCGCGGGTGAGCACGACTTTCGCGCGTTCACCAGCCAGCCGGAAGGGCCGTACGGGTGCCATCTCCTGGAGGCGGGCTGGCGGCCCTGGGCGGGCGGCCTTCTCTTTCAGGTGCGGGCGGACCGGTTTCTCTACCGGATGGTTCGGTTCCTGGTCGGGGTCTGCATCGAAATCGGTCGCGGCAATCGCGAGATCGGGCATCTGCGCGAGCTCGCCGGCACCGGGGATCGCTCCCGGGTGGCCGCGCCCGCGCCCGCCATGGGCGTGTATCTCCTTCGCGTGGGGTATGGGCCGCAGTGGCGGCACGACGCGCAACCGCACGTGGCCGGTCCCTTTCCGTTGGATGATCTGCGAGGGTGTGAAGAGACAGTCGCGGAGTGAACCCGGGAGTATGGCAGACCATCAGCCGGCGGTGCGGAGGTCGTCCGAATGCACATCCGGTCGGTGGTGGTGAGCATCGGGAGAGACTGATACGCTCCGGGCTGAGCGCGGAATCCGCTCGGGAGCAAATCGACGCATGATCGGGCACGGAACGGCATCCAATCGAAACGTGATTCTGTTCGCCGCCCTGTTCTTCCTGCTCGGACTCGCCGGCAGCTTTCTCTACTTCCAGACGAAGGGCTCCGAACCGCGCACCGTCTCCGAAACGGGGCGCGCGGAGGTCGAAGCGGAGCGCTCCCCGAGCGGCCCTGCGGCGGAGTCGATCCCGCTCTCGGGGGAAGAGGCCGCGCTCGATCCGATCATGATCGACCGCCGCAACGCGCTCGTGCGCGCCTCCGAGATCGCGAGCCCCTCCGTGGTGTCGCTCGTGGTCTACACGCCCAGCTGGGTTGCCGTGAGCTCCCGCGAGTTGCTCCAGGATCTCTTCGACTTCCCGATTCCGGGCCGCACTCTCCGGCCCGGACTGGCCGCGAGCATCGGATCCGGATTGATCGTCGATGACTCCGGAATCATCCTCACCAACGAGCATGTGGTGCGCAACGCCGAGCAGATCTTGATCAATATTCCGGACGGCCGGACCGTCGAGGCGCAGATCGTGGGATTCGACGCCGCCTATGATCTCGCGGTGCTCAAGATGGATCCCGGAGACACTCCGCTCCCCGAAGCGCGCATCGG